>JAAYIV010000135.1 GCA_012523305.1 Spirochaetales bacterium | reverse complement strand
CTCCTTGACCGAGATGTTATCGACTCGCACAAGAGTTCCTAATAATCAACTCGGTGTTTAAAACAACATTGGTTGGCTCAACCGCCTCTTTATCGATAAGGCGACGAACCAAGTTCGCCGCTGTCGCACCCATTGTCAGCAGCGGTTGCTTGATTGTCGTCAAGGACGGATATGCCATTGATGCCCGTACGGTATCATCAAATCCGATAACAGAAATATCTTCTGGAACTCTCAAGCCCGAATGCTGAATGGCCCGAATCGCTCCGATAGCCATGTCATCATTGGAACAGAAAACTGATGTGGGCGGTTTGGGATGCTGTAACAATGCGCACATTGCATTAAATCCACTAGATTCAGTAAAGTCTCCATTCACAATCAGTTCCTGATCAACATCGATATGATGGGCTTCAAGGGCTTTTGTATAACCGTCAAGTCTGTCTTTGCTACAACCAAATTCCATGACTCCTGTAATAAACCCAATTCTTTCGTGCCCCAGTGAAATAAGATATTCGGTCGCATCGAATCCACCTTTTTCGTTGGTGACCGATACCGTGTGAAGATGAGTATCAATCCCTCTGTGATCGATTAACACCAATGGAATGTCAGTTGAGGAAAGAAGCACTTCCAGTGCTGATGAGTCTCGGGGAAGCAACACCACCAATCCATCAACATTCTTATGAGAGATTTTCTGTAAGAATTTCTTTTGATTCTCTTCGGATAATCCTGTTGTGTACAACATTAGTTCATAATTACATTGGGCAATCTGTTCAGCTACGCCTTGGATAACGGTAAGGCTATAGGGATTTGACAGAGACGGTACAAGCAATCCGATTACATCCGTCTTGCCCATTGACAGTTTGACAGCAGAAGTCTGGGGAGTAAAACCTGTCTCCTCAATAACTGCCATGATCTTCTTTTTAGTCTCGGAATCAACATACTTTTTATTATTTATAACTCGAGAAACAGTAGCTTTTGAAACTCCAACCTGACGAGCAATATCATCTATAGTAATTTTCTTCATTTTCATAAATTGACTCTAATCAATACCTCTGTAACCGGTTCCCTAACTATCTGTAACCGGTTACAGATGGTATCATTGGCTATCATCGTTGTCAATAATTTTTTCTTTATTATGACTGGTTATCTTAATTTTTCTATTTTTATTACATTGCGGGGGTCGCCGAAGAACGTGGTTTGTCATCACATCGATTAGTATCTTTGCATGGAATATGTTGAAACATATCATTTGTTCTAAACGCATAACTTCTTTATAATTCCATTGGGGGAAGATCCATGCAAAACGAAGTAATCCAATGGTTGTTACGCGGTGATGCTTCTATTCAATACCTCACGCATGCATTACTTCTGAAAAGTACGTCGAATGAGTTGGATAGATTGCAAAGAAGAATCGAAATTGAAGGATTTGGACATAGATTGCTATCATGTCAAGCTGATTCAGGCCATTGGGGACTCTGGTATTATCAGCCAAAATGGACCTGTACCCACTACACGCTGTACGAATTGAAACATCTTGGCATTCGAAAAACCATAGCAAATTGCACAAACATGGTACAACGGGCTTTTGACGAGTGCATGATCGAAAGCGGAGGTGTGAATTTCGCGAAGAGCAACATGCCGAGCGATATCGCGATTGACGGGATGTTCTTGGATTACGCGGCATACTTTTGTCCGGAAGACCGACGGATTGAGCAAATTGTCTCTCACCTATTGTCTCAACGGAAACCCGGTGGTGGGTATAGCTGGGATGATAATGCCACGGTAGGAGATGCACATACCACAATCTGTGTGCTTGAGGGTTTCTTATCGTATGTCGATAGCGGTACGTCATACAAAATTGATCAGGTAAGGACAGCTATTTCAGAATCGATTTGGTTTATCAAAGATATGCGCCTGTTTTTTGATGATGATAAGCGCTATGTAAAACTTACCTATCCTCATCGATATCGATACGACATTCTTAGGTTCCTTGAATGCGCCACACGATCAAAGATTCCAACCGATCCACATATTGACCGGGCAATCGACTGGCTTAGGAACAAATGTAAAGGAGGATATTGGGAATTAGAATATACGCATCCCGGAGCGGTGCATTTCGATTATGAAACATTACACGAACCGAGTCGATTCATAACGCTCAAGGCCTTATATATCCTTGAACACCGTTAAAAAACACAGTTCCAGCATCTATTGAATGGACACCCCTTCTAACAATTATTCCAATGTGATATTGCCCATGGCTGATACCAAGCCAAGAACAAACCATGTGGCATGAGGAATCCATTGTTCGCTCCAACGCCATCTGTGATCGCTACGACCTTCAAGTACGGCAGGAAGAAAATCGATATCAAGCTCGTCTTCATAACCACCGGTTATTCCATTACATATCCCGCCAGGAGCATTGGGGCCGTTAACATCGTACCGTGGATTATTTCTTCCGTGCCCTTGCAACATGCACATGTCATAAGGATTGCATCCCAATATCCAATCTTGATGCGCATCTGCGAAACTAAGCAATTGTATCGAAAGATTATTGTAATCGGGCAAAGAATCTTTGCATGTATCACCATCTATTGCCAGGTACAGGTCATTGATCGAGGCATTAACTATACGGAACATGCTCGTCATTGAAGAAATACGAGCATTTTCTCCCTGCCACCAATAACCGCTTTCATTGTTATGGGGAACAAAAAAAGATTCTCTGATTTCTTTGCTTATGGAATCTTGGACGATCTGTCGTGAAAGTCGAAACGGATTCATGACCGCATTCGCCCTGTCCAGTTCGGCTTTCAGTGCGATAATTATCAATTTTGCGATGGTTGCCCTAAGTTCAGCATTGGGCTCGATCGAGAAATAATGCAACAGTGAAAGGATGACCAATCCGGAGTCGGAAGCATGATAATATGGACGATTGCCCCCCGGTTCGACTACCCACCCGCGTATCTTCGCATCGAAATGAGTGCTGAGAGCGATTGCCCATCGCCTGCTTTCATCCAAATACCATCCATCAGAAGTCGTCCTGAACAACTCAACCGAAGCGATAAGAGCGCAGTAACAATCAATGATATTTTCCTTGCCATTATCCAGGTATTCCAGATTATGATGCACCAAGTGTCGATACCCTTTGTCCGCGGCAACCAGAAATTGTTGCGGCTCATAACCATCAGCAGGAATATTATTTCGTTTAATCCGTGCAGCTCTCGCCAATGCTGCGACAGCCATCCCGCCTCCCTGACGGAATCCCGCCTGATAATTTTCAAGCCGGATTCCCTGTTGTGTCATGAAAGCAGAAATCATACGTTCTTCACTTTTCTTATTCCACTTATCGAACACGGTCATGTAAAAGTAGCCTTCACGATCTTGCATCCGCATTAAAAAATCGGCTCCCCACCAAGCTTCCTCAAACGACCTCTCAACAAGAAGCGTGTTCCCATGCTTTGGAAACGATGCAAGGGTCTGACCCAGTTGGAGGAGAACCCATACGGTTAATGGAATCTGTTGTGGATTCAGGTAGTTCGTATATGACAAGTGTGACAAGTATTTACTATAATCTCCGGAGGCGTCAAACCATCCGCCATGAACATCTACAAGATCCTTTCTCGAACCGTAAAAAGGAACGCTTCGATCTGTTTCATCCCACCTGCCAGTCGATCGTTGTCCCTTAAAATAGAATATCACGTCACTGATCATATCCGAATCAATGACGTGAGGAGAAATGCGAAAGGGAGCTCCTATAGTAGTTTCATCAGCATCACGAACATGAAACCGATAAGTTCCACAATCTGAGAAATCTGAAAAATCAAATTGATAAAACACCCTGTTTTTCCATCCTTTGATAGTGCCTGTCCAGATAGGTTTGAGAGTGATTTTAATTTTTAAATCATCAAGACTCACCAAATCAGCGGTCAAGTCAGAGCTCTGAGTTTGATCTCCGGCTGTCTGGACGATCATGAGTTTATGGGCTTCAGGACGAAATCCTACATGGTTATGGAGTATGTTCATGAGACCACCTCATCATTATATTAATTTGTTTTTATTACAAACATTATATCATTACTATGTAAGGATGCGCATCGAAAGTCAATTCCCATATGAGCTCTTCAATCCATGCAAATTCCCGCCATCTAGATATTCTATTACAATTAAAAGTTTTAGAAAAATATGAATCATGAATACCAACCTATGGTTAGCCATAACATTGCCAATCTACTCTCATAGTATCAGCAATTACATGTTCCGATTCTCAACAAGAGTAAACATATATCTAGTGTATTATGGTAATGATGACTAGAATATTTTGTAACAATTACAAAAATAGATATCAAATTAGTCATCCCCGTGCGATAATACAGTGTGGTTATGGAGGTACATAATGGCCGATAAAAACAAAAAGAATGATATCGTTGACCGTGATGGTCGCGATTCGACAGAGAAAAAACCCTTGACTTCGATTAGTGGTCGCCCTATCGCACACAATGAGAATATCCAGATTGCCGGTCGCCGAGGCGGGGTCATGCTCCAAGACACATGGTATCTGGAGAAGATGAGTCATTTCGATCGTGAAGTAATCCCGGAACGGAGAATGCATGCCAAGGGATCCGGTGCTTTCGGAACATTTACGGTAACTCATGATATCTCCAAATGGACCAAAGCTGCCATTTTCAACAAGATTGGCAAGCAAACGGATATGTTCGTACGGTTTTCAACCGTTGCCGGTGAACGAGGAGCAGCTGATGCGGAACGCGATATCCGCGGATTCGCGATGAAGTTTTATACCGAAGAAGGAAACTGGGATTTGGTTGGTAACAATACGCCGGTATTCTTTTTCCGTGATCCGATGTTATTCCCGGATTTAAATCATGCTGTGAAGCGCGATCCTAGAACCAACATGAGATCTGCCCAGAACAACTGGGATTTCTGGTCGATGCTTCCAGAAGCACTTCATCAGGTAACAATCACCATGGGAGACCGTGGCATTCCAAAGACATACCGTCATATGAATGGGTATGGGTCTCACACATATTCCTTCGTCAACTCAGCCAACGAACGGTTTTGGGTGAAATTCACGTTCAAAACCCAACAGGGGATAGAATTTTTAACCGATTGCGAAGCTGAATCAGTGGTGGCCAAAGATCGTGAATCTCACCAAAGAGATCTGTTCGAATCTATAGAGAAGAAAGATTATCCACGTTGGACGATGTATGTCCAGATCATGACCGAGCAACAAGCGCTAGAGCACTCCGACAATCCGTTTGATCTTACCAAAGTGTGGTACCACTCTGAATACCCCCTTCATGAAGTTGGATATTTCGAACTAAACAAGAACCCTGACAATTATTTCATGGACGTTGAACAATCTGCATTTAATCCAGCCAATATCGTTCCGGGGATCGGGTATTCTCCGGATAGGATGCTGCAGGGACGGTTGTTCGCATATGGTGATGCTCAGCGTTACAGATTGGGTGTGAACCACTATCAGATCCCGGTGAACAGAAGCAAGGTTGAGAGCAATCATTTCCATCGAGACGGTGCGATGAGAATTGACGGCAACTTCGGTGGAACCGTCCATTACAATCCAAACTCGTATGGCATGTGGAAAGATCAGAACAAACTTGAAGAGCCGCCTTTTGATGGGAACGGACCCATCGCTCACTATGATTTCAGGGAAGATGATGATCATTATTATGAGCAGGCAGGAAAGCTCTTCAACATCATGACTGCGGATGCGAAACAACGCTTGTTTGAAAACACTTGCAGAAACATGCAAGGAACAACTCTGCTGGTACAAAAGCGCCATATCCGTCATTGCTATCTTGCTGACCCGGAATATGGGAAAGGTGTGGCGGAAGCTCTCGGCGTTGATATCAACGACGTCGATATGAAAGAACCATACGGAGCCAGGGGATAACCTGACAGTTATGTATTCAAGCGGTGGAAGGAGCAAACCTTTCACCGCTATGACAACGTCTTTAAAAATCAGTCAAGTTAAGAGATCGCAGATGTGTCCGAAAGAGAGCATGCGGAGATTAGCCGACCAACGTCTGCATCAGGCCAAACCATCAGATATAAATCGAATAGTATATTCTTAATCATCACTATCATATTCTACAACAAGGATTTGATTGATCAAAATTAGACACACTAGTACATCCTTACTTTTTCAGTAGTACATTCATACCAGCAAACATTCTCTTGAATTTATCCAATAATTGGTATGATCGTGCTATTGTGACAAAAAAATAACACCTCTACCATGATAGCCAAGCGGAGGTATTCCTCATGGTACAAATAATGAAAAGACTTAGGATATTCGGTGATTCAATCATGAAAGGAGTTGTGTACCGAGGTCAAGACAAGCGGTATGTGAAAGTCGATTCATATGATGTCGCTCGATTGGGATCTTCATTGGGCTATGATGTGTATAACAGTTCAATATTTGGATGCACCGTGACCAAAGGCCTGCAGCAGCTACAAAGAGCTATACAAAACGGGTTAGCATGCGATTATGCATTGGTTGAATACGGCGGGAATGATTGTGATTTTTTGTGGGATGAAATTGCATCGAATCCGTTTATCGATCATCAGCCCAAAACTCCCTTACCTGTGTTCGATACAACGTTACGTTCCATGGTCGAACTGTTGAAGCAGAATGGGATAACACCGATTCTGATGAATTTACCACCAATCGATTCTTCACGGTATCTCAACCACATCTGTCGCAATGGTCTCGACAAAAACAGAATTCTCGAGTGGCTTTACGATGAGAATAATATCGAACGCCATCAAGAGCTCTATTCGTTGAGGATCTCTAAGGTGTCTGTCGAGACCAATACCAATCTCATCGATATCAGAAGCGGATTCTTGGCTCGCAAGGATTGCGCACACCTGATATGTGAAGACGGAATCCATCCAAGTGAAACTGGTTACGCACTGATTGCGCAGTTACTGAGCGAATATCATTCGGCAAAAGCCACCGCTTAGAAATTAAATACACACATAAGAACGGTTGCCGATAGGTACATTATTTGGAAGGCGGAAACAATTTGGCTTCCCACTTATCGAAACTGGAGACTTCATTAAGTGGTTTGCGAATCCGCAGAGAACGTTCCAGATCCCTGTGCTTTTCATTCAAATCCTCAATACTCCCCGGGTATCCCAACACGATGAGGGTTTGTAGTATTTCATCAGTCCCAATTTGTAGAATGCGTTTGGCCTCTGCAACATCAAATCCCGCTATAGGATGAACGATCAATTGTTCTTGTACAGCTTGCAGTTGATAGGCCATCGCAGCCATACCAAGTTCAAAATAAGCGAAATCACGATTATCCAGTTGAAGACTCCAAACCGGATTAGTTACTACAGCCGTGATAACAGGAGCTTTTTTTGCCCAATAATTCCCTCTTGTCAAAGTCCCTTTCAACGTATCCAATACTTCGGGTTCCACCACGGTAATAAAGCGCCACGGCTGATTATTCGCACTCGATGGTGCCAAATGCGCTGCTTCAACCAGACGTACCAACACTTCCTTCTCAACAGGTCTAGAACCAATTGCCCGGTAAGCACGCCTTTTTTCCAATTGTTTTAATAATTCCATATAGTCCGACTCTCCTTTCAACAGTGATTATAATGTTATTCTTATGCGATCGGATATCTCATCGATGCTTCGAAAGCGTGAATAAGAGTCGTATGTCAGATAATCTTGATCCCTTCACGAGCAGCATCTGTCTTCCCGATGATTGATGCTTGAATTCCGGATTCCCGCAATGCTGCAATGGCCTTTTCTGCCTGTTCTTCTGGTAATGCTGCCAACAACCCTCCAGAAGTTTGAGGATCAAATAAAATCAATCCGAACTCGTCGTCGAGTGTATCAAAATCCTCCACTAATGAACTCCTGCTTTCTTTATTCGTGTAAGCACCGGTCGGTATCAATCCCATCGAGGCATAAGCCGGTACGTTTTCGACTAACGGAATATTTTTTACATCAAGAAGCATACCGATAGGATTATCAATTGCCATTTCACAAAGATGGCCTAACAATCCGAACCCGGTTACATCGGTGCACGCATGAACCGAAAAATTTGAAAGTACGTTGGCAGCAGTCTTGTTCAAGGTTCCCATCATGGCCAAGATACGCCCTTCTTCTTCGCCGGATGCGATCTGAGCCCTGACAGCGGTTTGTACGATTCCTGATCCAATTGGTTTGGTAAGGATCAGGACATCCTGATCATGCCATCGATTATTGAACCAGATGAGGTCGGGATTCACGGTTCCGACGACGCATAATCCAAATTTGACCTCCGAATCTTTTACGCTATGCCCCCCTACCAATGCAGTTTTTGATTCAATTAATACATCGAGGGCTCCTTCCAAGATATCTTTGAGATACGAAATATCAAGTTGGTTTTCAGGGAATCCTACTATGCTCACCGCTGTGATTGGTGTCGCTCCCATTGCATATATATCGCTTAAAGCATTCGCAGCTGCTATTCTGCCAAACATTCGGGGATCATCGCATACGGGAGGAAAAAAATCGATGGTTTGCACCAAAGCCAGATCATCGGTAATTCGATAGACTCCACAATCCTCAGCGTGAGAGAAATCATTCAACAACCGTTCATACTTTGGCTGGTTAAGACCACAGAGCGCTTTGTCAAGGAATGCAGGAGTTAATTTTGCCCCGCAACCGGAGAATTTTGAGTATTCGGTCAAACGTATGTTCTTCTCATCCATTCATTGCCTCTTTTACAAGATCAATAACTTTTAATACTTCTTCTGTTGTTGTAGCATACCCGACAGAGAATCGTAATGCGCCACCTTGAGCCAATGTGTTGAAATGTTTATGTGCCCAGGGAGCACAGTGCAGGCCTGATCGAATCGCCACCTGATGTGAAAATAAATATCGGGCGATGCAAGAGATTGTTGTCTCTTTCGTGGTTACAGAGACAAGGCCAACCCTATCTTCTCGCGGACTTATCATTCGTAGCTGCTTCAAAGATGCCAGACCTTCCCATAACAAATCACTGGTGATGTTACGTTGCCTCGAAATAGTGTCGGCATGTTCGACACAATATCTTAGGGCATGCAATCCGATTGCAACCGAATGGATCGGAAGAGTTCCGCTTTCAAACTTATCAGGGAGAATTTCGGGTTGCATCGTAGCATCTGAATTGCTTCCGGTTCCGCCATACACCAAAGCCCTGGGATTGAAGTTACCGTAAAGAGCCATCACGCCGACTCCAGTGGGGCCAAGTAATCCTTTGTGAAGTGAAAAACACAGGGCACCGCTCGCACCTTCGCCGAATCCGGATAAAGCGATCTCCCCGACAGCTTGTGCCCCATCGAGCACAAAAGGGATATCTCTTGAAGCACAGCTTGCAACAAGTTCTTCGACGGGGTTGATCACTCCGCTCACGTTTCCGGCGACAGTAAATACTGCTAATCGGGGACGTTCGGCATCGAGTAATTTTGAGAACCCATCTATGTCAATCTTCCCGTATCCATCTACTGGGCTGAATAGGATCTTGACATGTCGTGATGCTAATACGGAAAGCGGTCTCGCAACCGCGTTGTGCTCTATCGGGGTGGTGATCACCGTATCTCCAGGTGCTAGAAAACCGAACAAAGCAATATTCAAGGCTTCCGTCGCGTTTTTTGTGAAGATTATCTTTTCAATGTGTGTCGGCGGAATGATATCCTGCAATGTTTTCCTACAATCATAAAGAATACGAGAGGCTGTGATCGACCCTTCGTGTGCAGATCGGCCAACATTACCGATCGGGTGCATAAAGATGTGTTCGCACGCTTGCGCCATATGTGGAGCTTTTGGCCAACTGGTTGCTGCGTTATCAAGATAAATCATAATGTTTCACCTAATCAATGTGTAATCGACGAGCATGAAAACCATCAACTACCTCAAGTACCGCACCTCCGATGGCACGAGCTTTATCAGACATACTTTGACAATATCCTACATCATTTCTTGGATCGATATCAGCTACCTTACATTCTTTTCGGATATGAAGGCCGTCATGGAGCATCCCCCTGATCACTCCATCAATCGGTGCTTTGATTAATTGATTTCCGATGGATGCTATCGGTTGTTCTTTCTTAACTGAATCCCCGATGTGTTTAAGAGCGGTAAACACGCCCTGTGCGGGAGCGCGAACAACTCGCTGTGTGGAGAACCCATCGATATCTCCAGGAATACCGGAATTAGGTACCGCGCTACCGTTTGTAATTATTTTACCGAGATCATGCCCCCTTTGGGTCTCAATTACGATATGGCAATCCTGCGATGCCACAAAACCAGGACCTAAGGCAATTACCAAAGGAGCCATATCCTTGTGAGTACCACAATTCTTCTTTGCGATAATCGCATCGATTACCACAGCAGGTTTTAATGAGTCGATCGTGTCACCTTCAGGATCACAGAGCAATGCGACTTTCCGTCGATCCAGATAACTTTTTGCTTCTCTTGTGGTTTTTGCCAATAGACATTCCACACCATCTACCACCATCCGTTGCCCATACATCGCCTCGGAAAATGCAACTGTCCGTCTTATTGTCGTCGGTTGTGGTATTTCCAAGGCAACCACCCTGTATCCTGCTTTATGCAGTCGGCAAATAACACCGGTTGCCAGATCTCCCGCACCACGGACTACAATCAGATTTTCAGCTTTTTGACGTAATGGTTTCCCGTCTCGTCGGTTAAGCACCATCAGTATCTCTGCAATGACTCCTACAGCGATTTCCTCAGGAGTTTCTGACCCAATATCCAATCCTACCGGGCTATGAAAATGTTTCAGCGTGTTGATATCAAGATGTTTTTCAGCTTTTAGATATCGTCGAAATTCATTTACTTTTGTTCTGCTCGCCAACATACCGATATAGGCAGCATTGGAATTAACGACATGTTCCAATACTTGTCTATCAAGGGAATGAGTGGCAATAACGATAACCGTATCAGCATCGATCGTCACTGCCTTCAGTACTTCTTCAATACTTGTACCGATGTGAATTCTACTAGCCCAAGGAAATCGTTCCCTATTGGCATACTCTGGTCTTGTTTCGACAACTTCGATCCGAAAACCACATTTTACCGCAAGTTGGGCGATCTCAAAATTCACATGGCCGCCACCAAACAGGACAAGCTTTCGTTCGGGTGATACGACATCAATAAACAATTCCATCATGCCGCCGCAGTTATGACCATCTGCAATTGTCAATGATATGGCAAGACGGTCACTCTTTCGTTGAGGAATTAGCTCAACAGCGCGTTCAATTGCTTGAAACTCAGCGACACCTCCGCCGATCGTTCCGATGGAAGTCCCGTCGGTCAACACGATCATGTGCGCTTGAGAACGAGGAGTAGATCCTTCCGATTTGGTGATGCTAACTAGTGCAAAAGGGATATTGTCTCGTTCCAATCGTGCAGCTTCTTCAAAAATCCTTATCATGAGTTGACTCCTTGGCATACAGTACCGTCCAAAACGGGTTGTGAGTGTTTTACCAATCCACCCAGTCAAGACGATCTAGCTTCCACGATCCTGCAATACTACACAGATTATTGCCCGGATGGTTTTCTTTGACAATTTCCCTCATCGCATGTACGATCCCATCCTGAACCATATCGGTTTGATTGCAAAGCAGCATAGTCGGAATGCACTGAGTTCCTTTAAATACGCCATCCTCGTGTTCAAGTAGTGATTGGAACACATCCAATGATATCGTATCGTTTGTAAATTGGGTAACCTTTCTAAATACATCAGCGTTATGCATGGTATGTCCATTCAAAGGTTCTCCATAAGAACCAAGACCGATAACACCAATTACAACATCAGTCCATGAAGGAATGACCGGATCGGTTGTACTATGAAATTTCAAAGGGGTTCCTTTTGCCCCGTCTCCTTCAATAATCACCCTATCAAACCGACCGATGATTTCTTTCAAACTTCTTTCTGGAACAGGTCCGAATTTATTCGTATCATATAGTGTTTGACCCCATAGAACCACTTTGCCTTGTACCGCCATGGGAATAATCGTTGTGTCCATATCATTAATACATAGAATATCGAATGGATAATGATGAACCGAGATAGAAGCCATCTTTGTTGTGGTTGAAACAAGTACGCTCAGATGTTGGCGGGCCCAATACTGTGCCATGCGTTCGATGGTGGTGGTTTTTCCACCACTACCGGTTACGGTAATCCATAATCGTTCAGCATCCGAACATTTTCTGATAGAGGCGTCCACCTCGGCAGTTAATGAGGTTCCTGTTCTTTCCGGATATGCTCCCATGAGAAAATAGTATCACTTGCACCATTATACGGTCAATTGTATAATGGAATCCAAGTTTTAATGAACCGATTTCAATGAAATTAATGGTACGGTGAAAATGAGCGACAAGCTCAAAGGATATAACACTATGGCGGATACTATCATTGATGCAAAGGGTAAAGCATGCCCTATTCCGTTCATGCTTGCGAAAAAAGAAATCGATCACCAAGTCGATGACTTCATAGTATTGGTCGATAATCGACCCGCTGTCGAAAACTTAAAAAAACTAGCTTCTACTTTCAAATATTCCATTGATGTTCAATCAGAAAGTGACGGTTTCATAGTAAGGTTTTCCACAACGAACCAACAATCCACACACAAAGTAGTTGCCGTACGACAAGATCAACCATCGGGATGGGTATTGCTCATCGGTACGGATATGCTCGGTACCGGAGATCCGCAATTGGGAACAAATCTCATGAGGATGTTTTTGTATTCGATCGGACAACAGGAACCCCTTCCAGCAGATATAATGTTGATCAACAAGGGCGTTAGGCTTGCTTGTGAAGATGTCCAGTCAATACAGACTCTTACGGAACTTACTCTGAAGGGAACACGAGTACATGTATGTGGAACATGTACGAACTTCTATAACTTTATGGATCACATACAGATAGGTTCAATCATAAATATGTATGATCTTACCAGGCTACTTATCTCAGCACCAAAGGTGATATCTGTTTGAGTAATGGACAAAAACTCCGGATAATAATCATCACGTTCAAATCGTCCCATGATGCAATCGCATCCCAAGATATTTTGACTAATCGCAATCTTGAATTCAAGGTAATTCCGACACCTTCAGAATTGTCATCTGAATGCGGAATTTCATTGGAAATCAAGGCACACTCACAATTGGAATGTATGGAAGCACTATCTGAACATTCAATCCGTTTTGCTTGTTATCCAATCTCTTGAACCGATCGCGTACGGCAAACTTAATGCAATCCCAAAAGGTGTGCCATTGCCATAATCGGATGATGCCAAAGCATTCGCGGCCCTGAATAACGCATTACTTCACGAATCTTTTCACGTTTCTCTTGGTTGTAACAATGGATAGTACACCGAGAACAAAACGGTTTGCCCATCCCTTCCGGACATGTGTCGATCCTCTGGCGGGCGTATTCGATGAGCTCACTACAATCATCACATGGTACAGGTGTATGGCCTACTCCTTTGCAGTACATTCTTACCATCGTAGTGACGACTTGTTTCTCTTTCTCCAACTTTGTCATATTCCATGCTCTATTGCGTACCGGTCAGTTTGATTGAAGTCACTTCAGTATATGGACAATACTATTTTTTTTCAAACCATCATTAACGTTGATAATCAGACAGAGCCGGTTTTATATGGGAATATTTCATCGGCTAAGTCAAACAATCATGAAAGATGCCTTGTCCGTGTCATTTTATTAACGATATACTGATGATGAAATGAAAATCTTAAATTTTGGCTCAATAAATATCGACATGGTGTTCTCAGTCCCTCATATAGTTCTTCCGGGAGAAACAATCGCTAGCGTTGGCTTCATCCGTAATGCCGGAGGGAAAGGTGCGAACCAATCAGCCGCCCTGGCTAAAGCCGGGTTGTCTGTTCATCATGCAGGTAAAATCGGCGATGATGGCCGGTGGATTCTAGAACTGCTTCAATCATATGGGGTATGTACTGATTATATCATTGTTGGTGATGATCCTACGGGACAGGCTTTGATCCAAGTATCTTCACAAGGTGAAAATGCCATCGTCTTATTCCCCGGAGGGAATCATCAGATAACCGAATCAGACATCGATGCAGTTCTTGCACATTTTAGTAAAGGCGATATCCTATTGCTTCAAAACGAGATTAACAACCTTAATTATCTGATGCGTCAAGCTCTATCGAAACAAATGAACATTTGGTTCAACCCCGCCCCGTTCGACGAAGGTGTCCGAGCATTACCGATTGATAAGGTTAAAATGTTGATCGTCAATGAGATAGAAGCAGCAAGATTAGCTCAACTACCATTGCAGAGTGAATATTTTACCATTTTGGAGAGCCTTACTGCCAAATTCCCTAACATAGAGATTATCCTCACAGCAGGCAAAGAGGGAGCTTTTTACGGATGTGGTGACAAACGGAAGAAATGTGCTGCATTTACCGTGCCTGTTGTTGATACGACTGCAGCAGGAGATACGTTTATCGGTTATTTGATGGCAGCAAGATTGAGAGGATGTTCAATTACTTCCAGTCTCGCCTATGCGTGTAAAGCCTCTTCAATCAAGGTTTCCCGACTAGGTGCCATGCAAGGTATTCCGTCTGCACATGAAGTATTTACCGAGTGATGAGTGAACCGCATCCGCTATCAATGCACTCTTATCCGGGGGTATGATTCACCATCCCAATTCACATCGATTGAAAACGCTTCATCAGGTAACGGTTGCCCCAACACCAATAACAGGGGCGGGAATCCATTGCGGATTCGGTTATCCAATTTAGCCACATCCAATTTCATTTCAAACGACTTGTTGTCTGCAGTTTTTGGTAGAGTCGCATTTCCTGAAAATTCAAAAAGCATGGCATCTAGGGCAAAATTATCGATAACCAAGCTGGTGTCATTAGTAGATGCATATACATCCAGTTCTTTGAATGTGAGGTTCTTCGGATCATTAATCCAGGAAACAGGACCCGCAAGCAGCATCAAATCCTCAACCAGCCGTGCTTGCGGAACTAGTGAGCCATCTTTTACCTGTATCGAGACGGTCTTGAGGTCCTTAATAATCCCCCAATAGTCTTCATCCAATGTTGTAGATGATATTGTTCCGGTTATCTCTGATCGTAGGGAGACAACAGCAATCGATATGGCATTTGATCGGTCTAGATAGGACAAGTGTTCCGTTGTTAGTTGAAGTGCTTCGATTTGAAGTGAATTAAGGTCGTTCAGATCTATTTTCCCTTTTACATCAACCTCCAATGATTTGGCTGATAACAGCACTTCGGGTTGTTCGATTATCAATTCTCTTACAGCAATCGTAGCCTTCGGGAGAGCAGAACTCCTACCTATTCCATAGTTAATCAAATCAGTAGGAGCAACAGTGATCATGAGTTCGTCCGCTTTGATATCGATAGTGTCTTCTACCGGCAACCGCAATCCTTCGAACGCAATCTGTCCCCGGACCGCATCAACTCGAATATTCGAATAGGTTAGCTTTGGGATTTCAGGGGATTCCAGGACTTCGATCAACATGCTTTCTACATAGGATGTTGCTTTCTTATTGGCAAATGGAATACCGATAAACCACACTACCGCAATCAACACCAAGAAGACCAGAAAGGCTATCAAACAGCCTTTCGGTCTTCTCCTTTTACTACTGTTTTGCTTCATAGTATGACTATAGCATGATTTTTTGGCCGTGGACCTTTTTTATCTATCTTCATTAGCGAATCATTGTTGGTGTAGTTCTTTTGGAAGTAGTTCCATCTCCTAACTGGCCATACTCATTCTTACCAAACGCCCACAATCTTCCTAAGCTGTCAACATATAGTGAATATTCATTTGCCGCACTGATCGACGTGATTGAATTGGCAATCCTGATGGGTTCTGTCGAATTCTGTGTGGTTCCGTTTCCCAGTTGCCCCGACGAGTTAGATCCTACCGTATAAAGATCTCCGTTTGAATCTACGAACATTGAATGTGTTGCTCCGCCTGAAATGATTTTTACATTATCGGCTACGAGAACAGGAGAAACTTGATCTTGATATGAACCATCACCCAGTTGTCCGTTGTTATTTTGGCCAAAAGCCCACAAAGATCCGTCTTTAGCAATCACCAATGTATGATTCGAGCCCGCCTCAACAGCGACAGCATTATCCATAATTTTAATCGGTCGGTTTTGTGAGTTGGTGTTCCCATTCCCCAATTGTCCATACTCATTCCACCCCATCGTCCATACGCTACCATCGCTTTTAATGAATACAGAATGATAATCCCCGGCACTGATTGCAACAACATTGTCAGTGACCTTCACCGGTTTCTGGCGATCTGTGGTTGAACCGTCTCCCAACTGGCCATCCTCATTATTTCCCATTGCATAGAGCGTTGCGTCTGATGATAGTATCAAACTATGACTTGAACCTGCTGAAGCGTCTGTAACCTGTTCCATGATTTTTACCGCTTCCGTTTTGTTCGATCTTGAATTATCCCCTAACTGTCCGTTCTGATTGTTACCGACTGCCCATAGTGTGCCGCTCGTGTCTATCATGAGCGAATGGGAAGCTCCTGAAGACACTTTGGCAATATTGTTCATTATGAAGACAGGGAGACTTTTAGAAGATCGGGTAGCATCTCCGAGTTGTCCGCTTGAATTGCTGCCGGTCATCCATAATGAATTATCACGTAGAACTATAGCGGTATGGAAAGCACTTGCTGAAACCATTTCGACAGGAACTCGCAACTGCGCATGCAATTCGACATCTTCATCACCGATCACGAGTATTTCGTTCGGCATATACATCCTCTGGCTTCCATCGGGGGCCGTATTCCATCCCATACAGACTGTATCGGTATTCGGCATGTCCATGTCACATTCTTCTATAATAATACTGGCACCGACAGGAATCTCAGTTTTCGAGAGTAATGCCCCATCCAGATAGTATGACACTGTCCGTTTCACCTCTTCCCAATGGGCATACACCACAAGGTTTGCGTCCATCTTGTGCCCGAGTAATTGAATCGGTGCATATCCGTCTGGGGTTTTATGCCATCCGTTGAACGCAAAACCTTTTCTTTCAGGGTCGGCAATAGGTGCTGGATTCCCACCTTTGGTGATTTCTTGGCTGACAACCGCTGATCCACCTTGCGTATCAAAGTTCAAAGTATACTTTACGGGTGGAATTTCAGTGGCTGTTGGTTGTGGTGCTACGCTCTCTTCGATCATATCTTCTTGTGTTGTCGTCTCATCACTGGTCACAGGAGCATCTGGAGCTAAAGGTGGCGGGGTTTGTGCTTCAGTTTTCTTAGCACAACCACCTACTGCCCCGATTAAAATTATTACCAAAAATACCGCCGCGATACGTTTCATACGGCAACCCTCCAAAGCAGTTTTCTAATGAAAAACCTTAATATCAAGTGTAAACGTTGATTCTTTCCTTCGCAATGGGTAAGCGTAATTCAAAATCAATTAAAACTACTATCTCCAAAATGATTTCAGCTTTATACTACAAATATGGATCCAGTACAAAGGGCAATGAAAGCCGCCAAGACGCGAAAGAAACGCAAAAGAAATGTCCTTTGGCTATCTAATGAAGAAAAAAAACGGACAAAAGTAATTACCATTATCATATTGATCTTATGCTTGTTGTTGCTGTTATCGCCATGGCTCATATGGTATTTCAGTAATCCCAATGATGTTCATACGGTGATTTACAACAAGACAGTTCCAGATGACTCGTTTCGTCAGCATGCGGCTTTGATGTGGTTTCTAAAACACACCAAGGTACAAACCGAACAAGGGACGAACTACAAACTGGAAAGGGATTATCTGGGATTGCACCGAAATAAGAGCTCTGAAGATAACATACTCCCTCTTCATACTGTATCTGAACAAATTGATGTGCTTTATATAGCTGACACGTATGGAATCTATGCGGGAGAACCGGGGAGGTCGCTGCCGACGCCGGGAACCTCAAATGTTTTATACGGCGGGCTTGATGATAAAGATGTTAAGGCAATCAGGGAATTTCTCGCACAGAAACGACCAAATACCTTAATTGCCGAGTACAACACGTTCGGCACTCCCACGCGTGATCATATCCGATCTGAAATGTATGAGATCATGCGTCTCCGTTGGACAGGGTGGATCGGTCAATATGTAGCTGATCTGGCTCTTGATGCAAATGTCCCCGGGTGGTTCAGGCAACGGTATGAGATTTCATCAGGCAAACCGTGGGACTATTCAGGTGAAGGAATAATCCTGGCTGACGAACAAGACCATGTGGTCGTCTTGACGATGGCAGAAGATCTCGATGGAAAAGGCAATAGCCTCGTCTACACTTCTGAAGCGAATCAATTACTGTACTTGGAGGGTTCACATCCCTATAACAAGATATTTGATATCGTCGAACCACTTGATGGATCGACAATTCTCGCCAATTACGAATTGGATGTGACCTCCTCCGGCCAAAAGAAGCTGATAGCGGAAGGATTGCCATCTACATTTCCGGCAATCATCGCATCTGATACAGCATATCACCGCTCATATTATTTCGCCGGTAATTTTGCAGATATACACAGGATGCCTAATTTCCATTTTATCGCATCAATCGACGTGCTCATGAGAAAATTCACCACAAATTCAATGCAAAATGAAACTGGTTTTTTTTGGCATACCTACATTCCTTTGATGAGTGCCATTTATCAGGAAGCAGAGACAAGAAAACACATGACTATCCTGCCCCCGTCATTTGAAATCTACAATGACAGTGATACGTTGATGGTGGCAAGAACGTACGATCACATGCTTCAGGTATACGAGAACAATCAATGGAACGATTTGTTCATCCATGGTGTGAACATCGGTATTGCGATGCCTGGCAAATGGTTCACTGACTTCCCGAATGACATGCCCACCTATTATCGTTGGCTGCAACGGATCGGTGAGTTGGGAGCAAACACGGTCCGCATCTACACACTGCTCGATCCCCAATTCTATAATGCCTTCGCATTGTACAACGAAATGAATCCTGAAAAGAAACTTTGGCTCATGCAAGAAATCTGGCCTGAAGAACATCCTCCGGGAAATGATTATCTCGATGATTTATACCAATCGGCGTACGAACAGGAAATCCGTTGGGTTATTGATGCGATTCATGGGAATGCTCGTATCGCCGAGCGACGTGGCAGGGCATATGGTGATTATACCTCTGATGTATCACCATATGTGATCGGGTATCTCGTAGGGCGCGAACTGGAACCGGTGGAAGTAGAACAGACTGATATTCTCAATGCAGGTTACACGTTTGAAGGTCGATATCTGTCGGTCACCCCAGAAGCCTCTCCCACTGAGGCATGGTTAGCGCAAAGTGCCGATGCGGCCCTCGCATATGAAGAACAGACATATGGATGGCAACATCCCGTCTCGATCGTAAGCTGGCCGACTCTGGATGTGATTGACCATGAATCTGAACGGGACGAAACCGGTAAAAAGGAACGTGAATTCAATGATCGGGCGGTTGTGGATATCAATCACATCATGTACGGACCTGCAATGAAAGGCGGATTGTTCGGTTCCTACCATATTTACCCAAACTACCCTGACTTCATGAATAATGATCCGCTTTACAATCAATATTACGATGAGAAAGGGCGTTTCAGGTACGGAGGATACCTTCAAGAATTCATGCAACACCACAGTACCTATCCGGCCGTGGTAGCAGAGTTCGGCATAGCTACCGGTTTAGGAAATGCCCATATCAGTCCTGATGGGTACCATCATGGTTCTTTAAGCGAATTCGAACAGGCCGAAGGCATCATCCGAATGTTTGAAGCAATGCGTAGAGAGGGGTATGCGGGTGGAATCATTTTTGAGTGGATGGATGAATGGGCAAAGAAAACATGGGTTACCGAACCGTATATGATACCCTATGATCGCCATATTCTTTGGCACAACGCCATCGATCCCGAACAGAATTATGGCCTTATGGCTTTGGAATCTGTTAAGCCAGCGAAAGTGCAAGCAAGTTTGTCAGGAAACGGATTGATCAAGCACATCGATGTGCGCAGTGATGTGTCGTACCTTTGGATTGATATCGAGCTCAGTAATCAGAACGATCTGACGTCCAGGCCTTTGTTCATCGGAGTGGATACATATGATCGAGCACGTGGAGAGGTAAAATATCTTTCGAATATTGATGCGCTCGCTCCTTCCGGAATGGAGTATTTAATCGTTCTCGACGGAGAAGAAAGTAGCCGATTATTGGTAATACCACCGTATGATTATACTAAATATCACTTTGCAAGCTATCAAACACTTGAACACTCAGCTCGATTTCAAACAATGGAAAAGCTTGTCAACAAAGCAAGAGCATTGGCTGACGGGAATCCGATTCCGGCAAAGTTTGAAGATTCGAGCCACCTGAGATTCGGGCCGATGGATATGCCTGGTTCACATTGGTGGAAAAATGATAATCATATTACGATTCGAATTCCCTGGACCAGGATGAATGTCTCCGATCCATCACAAGCAACAGTGCTTGATGACCAAAGAACTTTCTTCAGTGATCCGGAACGGGACGTGTTATCAACCACCATCTCTGATGGCATTGCGATTTCAACGATCATAGTCGATATGAAAAAGCAACGCGTCGTTGACAGTCTGCCGGTACAAGGTTCTTCGGATCCCTTCGTGATGGAATGGATTTTTTGGAACCAACCTACCTACCATCAAAGATTGAAACAAAGTTTTCCGATATTGCAGCAGTATTTTTACGGCGTGGCAGAGGAGGATTAGGAATTGACTGTCAATGTGTCAGAACCTGTCGAATTGAAAAGTGGTCTATGGTGGGTTGGTTCAGGTACACCCAAGGGGACCTTATATTGCAATCCGTATTTGCTAATTCAAGGTGATAGCGCGTTATTATTTGATCCTGGTTCGGTAATCGATGGCGAACAGGTGATCAACCAAGTTAAAAAATTGATTCCAATCGAGTCTATCGATGCTATAGTTGCGAGTCATCAAGATCCTGATCTGTGTGCCGCAATCCCGATGTTCGAGCAACATGGTTTCAAAGGAGAGATTTGTTGCCATGAACGTTCAGCGATGCTTATCGCTTATTACGGAATTAAGAGCGATTTCTATTTGGTAAACCAGAATCAGTTTCGTTATCAGCTTGCAGATGGTTCATTTATCCAATTTCTTTATGCTCCTTATCTTCACTTTCCCGGTGCGATAATGACATATCTTCCCACGCAGAGAGCTTTGATCTCCGGAGACCTTTTCGGAGCGGTCACCGAGCAATGGGAACTGTACGCAAATGAAGATTACCCGGCTTCAATGATACCGTTTCATGAAACCTACATGCCTTCGCATGAAATCCTCTCACCGGTCATGAATCAATTACTTGCCTATGAAATTGAGCTGATATGCCCGCAACACGGGTCTGTTATCAAGGACAATATCAAAGAAAATATTGAATTATTAATGAATCTAACATGTGGATTTTTCTTAAAGCCTTTGCAGGAACGACTGGTTCAAGAAGGCGGTTACACTCGATTATGTGAAAGAGTGTTACAACATTATTATCATCTCTATGGTGGAAAAGCAGTTCGCGAAGTATTTGCCAAATCACCATTTATCATAAATTACAGCACTAAGACGATCGGACGGATTGAACTGCCTGAAGAGCAGATGTGGGATGCTTTTTTTGAACAAGTGAGACAAAAGAAGGGGGCTCCTTGGCTTATCGCTGCCAATTCATTGGCTGAACAAATCAGCAGGCAATATGCAATCCCGCTTCCAAAAGCATATGAATCAGTCGTATTGGACGCACAGAAAGAACGCGATATTCTCACAAGTAAATATCAAGTTCTGGAGGTGCAGAAAACTGAACTTGAAAATAATTTGAAACATATCGAGGAGACATTGGCTCGATGTCCCGTAACAAAACTATTCAATCAGAATTTCTATGATCTTTTCATCGATGATACATTGAGAAAATATCAGGAACAGCCGTATCCATTCGCATTGTT
>JAAYIV010000023.1 GCA_012523305.1 Spirochaetales bacterium | reverse complement strand
TACGGCGCGCCTTCTGATCTCGGTGAGCGTCGAATGGGTAAGTTTTCTAGCGTCATTTGTTTTCATGCCGCTTCTTATAGCACAGATCATAGATTATGTCACTACTATTTTGAGACGGTTAATAAGTCCAAATCATGTATTGGTGGAAACATGGCAATTTCGCGAATTCTATTACAACACTATGACAATTCTAGGACAGTTGAAGAACTTGTTGATGAGGATGAGTTTCAACTTTTCAGTACTCTGTATGACAAACGTGATAAACAGAACGCTATAATGGTTCAGTTGATGGGGGGATATGGTATCTTATACGCACCACACGCCCAGGTTTTAAGTTTCGATCCTACCCCCGAGGAACAAGAGCCATTAATGCAGCGCCTGCCGGGAGAAACACTTTCGGAAGGCATGTTCATTATAAAACCATTATTGGATGATGTTGATCTAGGTGGTGTGCAGGCTAAGCATGGATATTACAGTAAGATATGGAAGAACCGTTTGGCTGAAGAGCTATCAAACAACAAGAATGGCCTTGTCAGGCGTTTACGTAATGCAGGTCTGAATTTGATAAATCTTCGTACGGCTGTCTACCGTTGGGTTGATCCTCCTTCAACCGTTATTCACGCCCCTCAGTTAATTGGACATTTTAAAATTCTAATCGATGTACTTGCGGTTGATTTTGGCATTAAGGATGACAACAAACGAGGGAAAATTCAAGGTTGGCAATACGCATGGAACGAGATTCGTAGTAGTCGGGGCGAAGCCATTCAGGCCGGTGTGAACGAACAGGAACTAATTGAAGAGGAGTTGATGTCAATAATTAATAGCAATCTTGACGATATCAGGCAGAAAGCATCAACCGAGAATATTTTCAAATTTCAAATTCCTTCAGGAAATTCATTACAGGGAAATACTATATTTCTAAAGGTCTATGCAATTGAAACTGGTTTTAAAGCGCCATATGAAGAATTTAAAAAACTATTTGAATTAAGTGAGTTTGAACAATGGCGCGTATGATACCATCGATAATGGATGATCACACCCCCTCCGGTGAAAGAGATGTTTTCAACATGCTTGCCGCCGGACCTGATGACTGGGTGATAATGCATTCGCTTGATCTCGCACCTTGGAACCGGGGATTACGGACGGAGATCGACTTTGTTGTCATTGTCCCTGATAGTGGCATTCTTTGCATTGAAGTCAAGTCTCATTCAAATATAACATTTGATGGCAATATTTGGGCCCCACCAGAAATCAAACGATCACCATTCAAGCAGGCAGCTGATGGCCGGCATACTTTTTACCGTCGTTTGCGTGATATAGCACCACAATTTCGAATTGTTCCGGTTGTGCACATGTGCATTTTCCCGAACGCATCTTTCAATTTACAGGTCAATATGTCTATACCACAATGGGAGTTGATGGATAACCGCGTTTTCAGAACCTTTAAAGATTCATCTGCCTTGTGCATTGACATAAAATTAAGGATTGCGGAAAGTATTAATGCAGATGGGCAACTTAACCACCTCAGAAATCCTCTTTCCGAGAGCCAGGTTCAATCGATCGTCAATTACTGCCTACCGGTGCAGAAGTACCACCCTGATGCACGTGAAGAAATCATGTTACGCGAACAGGCGATTGAACGTATATTGCTTGATCAGCAAAAACCTGTTCTCAAACTTGCGCGTGCTAATGACAGGATTATTGTCTCCGGGGGCGCAGGAACTGGAAAGACACTTATCTCAATGGAATTGGCAAGGCGAATGGCTGAATCTGGACAAAGAGTAGCCTTGCTTTGTTTCAATCAGCTTGTTGGTCAATGGATGAAAGATCAAATGGAACGAATCAGGCCGACTTTGCCTAATCTGGTCGTCGGCCGAGCTATCCAGACCATGGCCAAACTGACAGGTTTGGACATCCCGGAAACGCCCGATGACAATTACTGGAATAATTTATTGCCTCTTAAATTGTTAGAAAAATTGACTGATCCGGAGATTAGCGCAATTGCACCTTTTGACTATCTTGTGCTCGATGAAACACAGGACATTCTTTTACGCCCCGCACTCTGGGAGTGTTTAATACACCTTCTCAACGGTGGAATAAGAGATGGAAGATATGCACTATTTGGTGATTTCGAACATCAGGTATTTGGTGAACGCGAACTGTTAAAGAAAGAACTGGACACAATATTGCGGGATGCTCAACCGGCACGGTGGAAATTATCAGAAAACTGCCGGAACTATAGCATAATAGGTGAAACTGCCGTGCAGCTCAGTGGAATTGATGAGAAAATATATACAGGATACATGCGACGGGGTGGCAGCATTGCCAACTACAACATTCACTTCTATGCCACAGAAGATGAACAGGCGCGCAAGCTCTCTGATCTGCTGAGAGAGTTTAAACAGCAGGGTTACCGACCGGAAGAAATAACAATTTTATCCTTTTCAGCAGTGAGATGTGCTGCAAATAGTCAGCAGATGCAGGAATATAATATCCGTCCGGCATGGCAACAAGGCCGATTTACTCATTATTGCACTGTTCATGCCTTCAAGGGGCTGGAGAACAAGATAATCATTCTTACAGATGTATCTCCTGGTGAAGCAGAGTTTCATCGTGATTTGTTCTATACCGGGATGACGCGGGCAACAGAATCAGTCCGTGTCCTATGCAATATTAGATGTCAGGAAACATTACTCAGGTGGCTGATAAAAGGAGGGCTTACTTATGTCTGAAAGATCTGAACTCATTGCTTGTATTCGGAGCGAAATTGTGGGTCCTTCACGCCCTCCCGAAAAGCCTTTAAGCGCAAGATTCCACGAGAGAGACTTTGCGGACCCTGTCTCACTGCGCCGGGGTTTCCTTGGATGGCAACCGACTACGGAAAGCACAATTGAAGAAATACTTTATTATGACAGGGAAACACCGCATCGAAAATATGGTGCAGGTCTTTTGCATCCTGAAGGTATAACCCTTGTAAGTCCTGTCTCTCCCGACATATCTGCATCCAATGCTACTGACACATTAGGCATTGATCCTGATGAGAGCGAAACGCTGAGCAACAACTCTGAAGAAAATATTGCGGATACCAATGTCAGTGACAGTGCAGATTCCGATGCTGAAGATGATTTTGAAGTCACAAGCGCCGACGTTCGGCATCCATCAACCATCGGTATCACTTTCTGTGTAAAGTTAAGCGCCAATGGCAGGATAATTGTTCAATTGCCACAAAACCGGCGATTTGCTTGGCAGGATGAAGGAAACCAGCCATTCCCTTTGAACGGGAGGTATGAGTTTGCCAGGCGCCAGTGGACTGATGAACAAGGCCAGACAAAAGGATCTCCGATGTGGCGCCGTCGGCCAGCGTTATTGCCAAATACAGCAATCATAATCAATCGTGATGAACTTCTTACAGGAAAACCGATTTTCAGATACGTGCCAATGCCGGAGGCATCACCGATAGAACTGCGCCTTGACATTTTTCCGCGTCAAATTAAAAATCAGCATGATGTTTGGCTGGTGACAGCTGTTCTCCGTAATAAAAGTGCGATTAATGGGCCAATAGACCACCTTGAGCAGGTTCTTTACCAAACCTATTTTGAGGTATTGGTTGAAAACGGTCTGTTGGAAAAGTATCCCGAAAGTCCACGACCATTCTCACAACTTGATTCTGACGAGCAGTCACTTACACTGCTTTACCGTGAATCTGCAACATGGGCTATTGGTCACGGATGTGCCGCCGGCTGGGATGCCGAACCCGATCAGGCACCGGATAAAATATTTACAGATGTCATGCCAGCTGTGCAAATACCAAGTATAACTCCCGACATTAAAAAAAAAGGGTGTGACGAACAAATCCGACTATCCATGCGGTTACTTGCAACATTGCCTGATGACATGGAAGGACCAGCATGGCAATCTCTTACAAACCTCGCAGATGAGTACGCCAGATGGATACAACAAAATCGTGATGAAGCTAATTTATTAACGCCTGAGCTTCGGACAGTTGCAATCCGCCACCTTGATGTCTGCAATGCTTGTCTCTGTCGAATCAATGCCGGTATTACTGCACTCCGTAATGATCAGCACGTCAGAACAGCTTTCAAACTCGCAAACCTGTCTATGCTTCTCCAGCAAATCACAACCAAGCAGTTGTCCAAGCGTCCGTTGCGCTGGGATCAGAGCAGCAATCTGGTTGTCCCGGATGGCGATTATAAGACACCTTGGGATGTATATCAGCAGGGCAATGAAAATTCTGACCTAGGTCTTTGGCGTGCATTCCAGATGGCATTTCTTTTGATGTCAATCGAAGGCGTTAGTAATGGTCATGCGCCTGATCGCGACATTGTCGACCTGATTTGGTTTCCAACTGGTGGAGGAAAAACGGAAGCGTACCTTGCAGTTATGGCTTTTTATATGTTTCATCAGCGATTGTTGATGCGAGATAGCGATAACACACCTAAGCGTGATGGCACAAATGTACTTATGCGATATACCCTGAGAATGCTGACCACGCAGCAGTTTCAGCGTGCAGCGAGTCTTATATGTGCGATGGAGTTCCTGCGACGAAATCAGCCGCAGCATGGTATGGGTGAAATTCTAGGAAAACGCTTTTCACTTGGATTATGGATTGGCTCAGCCGCGTCGCCAAATGATGTTGAGCAGGCAAAAAAGGATGTTGGCAAATTTCGTCAGGGGCATATTCAGGGCAATCCTCTAATTTTAACGGAGTGTCCATGGTGTAGGGCAGAAATTGGCCGTTATAAAGCAAACACACCACCTCGTGGTGTGCGTCAGAATCAATGGAATAACCTGCGAACCAGGGGAATCAGTGACGTTAATGCCGAAGGTCCCTTGTTGCACTGTACTGATGGCCGCTGTGCTTTTGGCTTGGAAAATTGGGAACATTGGATACCTGTTGAGGTTATCGATGAGCGTATCTATAAACATCCACCGTCACTTGTGATTGCCACTGCTGATAAGTTTGCAATGATAGCTTACAGACCAGATGCCGGTGCAATCTTCGGGCGTAATACCTTAAACAATGAAAAGTGTCAAACACATGTGCCGCCAGGCTTGATAATTCAGGATGAACTTCATCTTATCTCAGGTCCATTAGGTACAATGTATGCTCTGTACGAAGGTATTTTTGAGAGGTTATGCTCATATCGGATTAATGCCAGATGGATAAAACCAAAACTGATTGCCTCCACGGCTACTATTCGCGGTGCTGCTGACCAGGTCAAATCACTATATGCACGTGATCAGATGCAACTGTTTCCAAGCCCTGGCTTAAAGATGGGGGATTCCTTCTTCGGTAAATATGCCCGGGATGAAAGAGGAAAACTGCTTCCCGGACGACTTTATCTCGGTATTCATGCAAATGATTATGGTTCTGTTCTGACCACGCAGGTTCGCGCCTTTTCATCCGCACTGTTTCGTCCTTACGCTTTCGATGCAAGTAGTAAAGATCCATGGTGGACTTTACTAACTTTTTATAACAGTATCCGGGAACTTGCCGGTGCAAAAACACTGTTTGATTCCGATATCCGATCCAGATTGAAATTTCTTTTTAACCGGGAAAACTATTCGGCCGATAATCGCAGGAACCTCAGGATAGTAGAAGAACTGACAAGTCGTCTATCTCAGACAGAAATCGTCGACATGATGGACAGATTGTCCATAAGATATGATGCCAATCCCGGCAAAGTTATTGATGCGTGTTTAGCATCGAGTATTATAGAGGTTGGAGTAGACATTGACCGGCTTTCACTAATGGGTGTCGTGGGTCAGCCGAAAACCACAGCGCAATATATTCAGGTCACCGGTCGTGTGGGTCGTCGCTGGTGGGAACGCCCGGGATTGATCATAATGATTTACAATCCATCCAAGAGTCGCGACAGGTCACACTATGAACAATTTCACAGCTACCATAGAAGACTGTATGAACGTGTGGAACCTACTTCTGTGACTCCATTTGCGCTATCAGCTATTCAAAGAGCTTTGCCGGGTGCCTTGATCGCATGGGCGCGGCAGCATGGCACTGCAAATGTCCAGAACCTGTCCGTCTATGAAAACGAGATTGATGCAGCACATGAGCTGCTTCAGGAACGCTGCCAAATCGTTCAAAATACAGCAGACATGGCAAGATCACTTCAGGAACTTACGAGAGTTCGAGATGAACTGAAAGCAAAATGGGGATTAAATCCCCAGATGTGGGAACACTTTCCACCTGATGTAAACGGAGAATACCTTATGCTATGGCCTGGACAATATGCAACGCTTATACAGAAGCAACGGGGGATCGTTGTTGCGAGCAGCATGCGCCAGGTTGACAGCAATGCAGAACTGACTATAACTCAGGGTTATGCCCTTGCAAATACACAGAGTCAAACACAGCAAGGAGGAGAAGAATGAACAGAGAAGTGCGAATAGGACAACTGATTGCGCCATTCGGCCCGGGTGCTATCTACACTGACCGTCAGGGCACCCCTCTTGTTGTTTGCGGCCTCGATCATTGGTTTAAGGTTATGGATCACCTCAATGGCTTGGTGCAGTGTCAAAAACCGGAAGAATTCCAAAAGTTCGAACCCCGACTGGCGGCACTTTTGCGAGTTGATCGTTTCTGCAGACCACCAGATTTTCGATCAGCCCGGCAGGGGCAACAAGCGCCGCCGAATGCATGGCTTTATACACCGGCACAGAGATTTCCCCGGTGGTATCGGCATTCCAAAACCGGTGAGATGAAAAAGTTTAACCTGAGCACCGAAATTCTTGAAAGATCCCAAGGGGGAAGATGGCTTCCGGTCAGGTTTATTGCAGTGTGTACAGGTGGCCACTTGTGCGAATTCCCTTGGAAACAGTGGATTGGGTGCCAATGCCCGGGCGATGGTAACCTATACTTGACTGATCGAGGTGGTTCCGAACTCAGCAGTATCCGTGTTGAATGCCGCACATGCCCTGCGGGATCAAGTGGGAGAAAGGGAAGGACGCTTGCCGGTACCACAGTAAAGCCAGATTTGGAACATGGTGAAGAAAGTGCATTTCAGCAAGCCGGAATCGGTTGTCTCGGCGAGCGGCCATGGCTCGGTGAAGGTGCAAACGAGCAGGATTGCGGGCATCCATTGGTCGGTGCGCTTATAAATCAAACCAATCTTTATTTTTCGAAGACTATATCAGCTATACTTCTGCCAGATTTGCAACAACAGGACTCCACCATAACGCAGCTCAGGAATGCGATTGAGCAGGACGCGGGATCATGTGGAATAGCGAGAACCCTTTGGAATATGAACATGCGGCCTGGGGCAGTCGCATTGGTACAATCCTCTCTCATTAATCGTGGTATTAATTCCGATCCAAACCAGATAGAAAGAGCGTTGGAAAGCCTTTTCTCATCTGCTGCGGCAGGCATGCCTTGCGCAACCCAACCAGCTATTCCGGATTCTGATCTGCTTGCTTTCAGACGTGCCGAATTCAACATTATCCGAAGTGAAGTAAACGATATCGAGAATATTCCCAATCTGAGGGTAATTCCCGCTGATGTTCCCACAGACTTTACTGAATGGTTTGCCAGGATAAATCTTGTTGAGCGTTTGCGGGAAACCCGCGTTTTTTACGGATTTGACCGGCTGGAGCAGAATCCACGGCCATTGGATGCCATGCCTGATTCAGCAATGAGGCAGTTGTTTCGTAATCCCCCGGTGCAAAGACAGGAACAATGGCTGCCAGCGATTGAAGTCTTTGGTGAAGGCATTTATATCGAGCTAAGTGAACAAAAAATAGAAGAATGGCAATTCCGAAATGACCTATGGCTGACTGATCGTTTGAATGATGGTTTCATTACAAGACTTTCAGGTGTCTTTCAGACTCTTGCACCAATTAATGGTGCAGACAAGAAATGGGCATCGAAGTATCTTCTCATTCATAGTCTTGCACATATTTTGATAAACCAGCTGGTTTTCGAGTGTGGATATAGCACAGCCTCTCTGCGTGAGCGGCTCTACATCTGTTCTGACAATCACGCACCCATGGCAGGCATACTGATCTATACTGCTGCAGGAGACTCTGAGGGAACATTGGGGGGGCTGGTTCGCTTGGGAAGACCAGATCGATTGGGCCCCATTATCCGACGTGCATTGGGTCGGGCATCATGGTGTTCTGCTGATCCAGTCTGTTCAGAAAATCTCGGTGGCCAAGGATCACGCTTGGTTAATCTTGCAGCCTGTCACGCATGCACATTGCTTCCTGAGACATCATGTGAAACTATTAACCAAGGTCTGGATCGCGCTATGATTGTAGGTACACCGGACAATCGTCAGCCCGGGTTTATGGCGGATTTGCTCGATGAAGTATACTCATTGGAATAGAACAAATATTGGGGGATGAAGCTTGGGTAAAAACGTAACCGTCTTGCCCACCCATATTGCCCATGGTAGCCTGCTGCTGTATGGTAAGACAGTCGGGGAAAATATCAGCATTGTTCTTTGAAAATTTAAAAAGGATAAGATACTGGTAATGACAACCTAAAAATGACCCACCGTGATCACGTAAAAGTGACCCACTCCTGTTAAAATTAGCACCTCACCATAGCCCGCATTGTTTAGACCCTTTTTATTTTTTTTCTTTGCTTATTGAAGACGATTTTCTTTTCAGGCTTTCTTTCAACCTGTAACTATCCCAAGGTCACGTCAAGTAATGTTTGCAATTTCGATTAGGGAGTCCATCGACATCTTCCGATTATGCTGCCTTTCGTAGTGCTGCCCGTTGCTCTTCTATGAGCGACGGTCTCACATAACATTTTCCTGTCGACCAGTCCTCGGCATATTCAATCAGGTAGGCGCTG
>JAAYIV010000134.1 GCA_012523305.1 Spirochaetales bacterium | reverse complement strand
CTCCACTTTCGGCAGGTGATACGTGGACAACAGCCTATACAATAACAATCGATGGATTTTCAAGCGGCTCGGTCTTCTTACCTCAGGAACATCTTGGCCTACATGCCCATATTTCGTTATTTGATTGGAGCGTCATGAATCCTTCCTTATCGATCGGAGCATTGGCTCCGCTCTTTGCAAACGAGAATTCGGTAGTATTCGAAGCCGCCTTGGCGTTCCGGCTTTTTTCGATTCATTCACATCCTTTCGTTTGGTTATTCAGACGTGATTCTGTCATGATTCCTTCCATACGAGGCTCGTATATGGTGGATCTATACCATCCGGAGCGCAACAGACTACGGTTGATGATACAGCCGCTTACCTTTTCATTCGGCGAGAAAATCATCTCGATTCTTGGTTTCGGGATGGCTCTTCCCAGTGGCGTAGATGATTATGAGTGGTCGCTTCGATTACTTGAAATCACCCATTATTTCGATTGAGGCACACTATGAGAAAAACCGTTTTGATTATAATCGGTATGTTATTGCTTTTCATGCCGTCTCTCTTTTCAGGTCATCTTTCACTGTATGTGGCCCCATGGGCCGCTTCTCCATCTCTCGTGGATTCTACCGGAACCCATGCGCAGCTGGGCATTTCCTATGCGGCGGCCCCTAGGTTGGAATTAGAAGCTTTTATGGTGATGCGATTAACCCCGGACCCATTTTCTCATATGAAGGCCGCTCTGGCAATCTCCCTGCCATTGGCGACGGACTTGTTCATGCATGATGGAAAAGCACCGCTTTATTACAACGCTTATGCGACATTGGGGTATATGATGACTGTTAAAGGAGCCCCATCGCATACACTATTCTTACGGCTGACTCCGCTTTCTTTAGGCGGTCCCTATTACGGTACGAGGGAGCGCTCGCTTGTGTTCGCATTGCTGTATGATTTGACGAACAAGGCATTCTCGTTATCATGCAACCTTTTTATGTTTGATTACTATTTCAAATAACTGTTTGTCAGGCCATGAACACGAGAGCTATGCGGTGTTCATCGTTTCTTGACCGGAATCCAGATTTCTCCTGAAGCGTAATCAGTTTTTAATTCATCCATCTTGGTGAATGAAAACGAAGGGACATCGATCAATTCGTAATGGGCAGAGGGCAACCATCGAGCATAACTGTTTGCCATGGTGTCTTACCTGATGCGGGGATACGGTCCGTCATACGGAAACACCTCTCCCAAGTGGTCGCCCTGCCCGGAACCTTTTCCAGAGAATTGCCCACATCATCGGGGCAGTAGTCAACACGCCGATCATATGGTTCAACCATTCCTCCTCCCTGATGAAGTTCGCATCAGCATCATAGGATGCGTTCATAATCTCATACGGCTCAATATTCTGTAGTGCGTGCATCATCTTACGTTGTAGTGCGGTGATGCTCCGGGTGAGTCTGACAATCTCTTGGTTTACTCCTTTGGATTGCATGGGAATCCGCCTGCTCACTCCTGCCAGATTGAAGGCCGGTTTTTCTTCGATCCTGAAATCCTTGGAGACTCCTTTTTCCACTGAGATGGAAAAATTAGCTTTGGATACGATTTATATACCATTTTTGATGACATCTGACGGGTACGGTCTGAATGCCTTGCTGAAGTCTTCCATGGATTGGCATCCATAGATGACACCCGCTATCCTCTCAGTAATGCCATGTTTGCTTCGGATAGCTTCCTTTGTCTGATGTATTCGCTGAGTGTCGTTCCTGTAAGAAAATAGAATATGTTCCTGAAATAAAAATCTTATACGCCCGCATATTACGCTACAGCTTCGAGTGTGAGCTGTCCGGTGAGATGGTTTTCAATATATTCGATGACCTGATTCAACTTTCGTACCATGTAAGGTTCCTCCGGCAAACACATCTTACATGGATTTGGATACTTATGCTTGATACATGATACCTGAAATGTATCGGATCAAGCATCCTTATTTCAAATCCCCAAGCCATCAAGAAGAATCCACACCCGATTGCTATCAGGTCGGGTAGTAACACCAACCCGGCTTACGGATAATCCTATCGGATTGTTGGTATGTATCCGGATCTGTCCTCGTATTGTGTGTGGGAAGGAAAGCGGACCGTGAATCTATTTCAATGATAGATCAGATATTTTCGCAAGTTTGCCCATCATGCCAGACTGATAACCAATGCTGTTTTAATTCTTTATTGTTTCATGCTAAACTCATGCCGAAGAGGAGAAAGCGGAGATGACAATCACTACGTTGATGGATAATTGGGTGTTTGGCCAACTTGATATGAAATGTGAACACGGCTTTTCATGTCTCATCGAACATAATGGGCACACCGTATTGTTTGATACCGGAGCGAGTGGATCGTTTTTAAAAAATGCGGTGAAATTGCATAAAGACCTCTCAAAAATTGATGCGTTGGTAATCAGTCACGCCCACTATGATCATACGGGAGGGTGTGTCGATCTCGCCCGCAAGATAGATTGCAATGGTATCCCATTCTATACCGGACCAAGATTTTTCAACAAAAAATATGCCAAGGATCCTGACGGATTGAGATATTTGGGGCCTGATTTCTCCGCAGACGACCTAGCATCGTTCGGCATGAGACATATTGAATTATCCCAACCTGTTGTAGAAATTTTTCCCGGATTATTCCTTATGGGTGAATTTCAAAGAACCCGTTCTTATGAAACACCGGACCCGCGGTTTGTCATTCAAGATGGCACCGATGAATCGATTGACTCATTCGATGATGAAATCATGCTGGTTGCAAAAACATCACATCAAATCGTAGTGATAACTGGTTGTTCACATCCGGGGATCATGAATATGTTAGACACCGTCTCTTCACGGTTCAATGAGCCGATAATAGCATTATTCGGAGGTATTCACCTATTTAATGCTACCGAAGAGCGTCGAGAGGCGGTCATGCACGCCTTATCGGAATATAACATAGGAATGCTGTGTCTTTCTCATTGCACTGGCGAAGATGTGGTGGGCCAGATGAAAGATCGGTTTGCTTTCACTCGTATGAACGGTGCGGGAGCCGTGTTCTCTTTTGAATAAAAAAAAGACAGATATTCGCTCATCTTTCTATCGCAAACCAAAATCATTGATGGTATCATTTCAGAAACTTGAATTAGTGGTTGATCTATGCTAATGATAGTGCAATCAAGACGGCGATTCCAACAATTCGTTACATCCATACTGAACATGTTGAAAAGAGAATTGTTACGTTATCGGCTTAAATCCAGGAAGATGAATCATGTATTATGATGTGATAGTAGTCGGAGGAGGAATAGCTGGTCTTACAGCTGCCTCTTATTGCGCAAGATCGGGCAAATCAACATTGGTGTTGGAGCAGCAATCAAAAGCAGGGGGCCTGGTAAATTCATTTTCAAAAAACGGCTTTGTGTTTGACCAAGGGATTCGTTCGATCGAAAGCTCTGGAATCGTATTCCCGATGCTGAAACAACTCGGTATTCACATCGATTACATAAAAAGCCCCGTGTCCATCGGTGTCGCTGACCAGATGATCAAAGTCGAAAACTATGAAAGTCTTGGAGCGTACCAGAAATTATTATGCACTTTGTTTCCCAAAGAGGAAGAAAGCATTGCTGCGATCATGGCTGAAATCAAGCAGATCATGGAATACATGGAGGTGTTGTATGGAATTGACAATCCTCTTTTCCTTGAAAACTTCAATGACATTTCGTATCTGACACATACTTTGGTACCATGGTTGTTCAAATATGTACGTTCGATCCCAAAGGTAAGTAAACTCACCGACCCGGTACATCAACACCTAAAGAAGTTTACCTCTGACCAAGCGTTAATCGATATTATCGCCCAACACTTTTTCAAAGATACGCCAACATATTTCGCATTGAGTTACTTCAGTCTTTACCTTGATTATAACTATCCCAAAGGTGGTACCGGCTCATTGACTAAAGCGATGACCGATTTTATCGAAAGCCATGACGGTACCATACAACTCGATACTTCGGTGAAGAAAGTTGATGTTGAAGCCCATCGTATTGAAGATCAAAAGGGAACACGGTATGAATACGGTCAACTCATCTGGGCTGCGAATCTCAAAACGTTATATGATGAAATCGATTATCAGTCAATCAAACTGAAAAAGACAAGAACCCTGCTCGAATCGAAAAAAGCTGAAATGGCTGATAAAATCGGTGGTGATTCGATTTTCACGCTGTACCTATCGGTAGATCTTTCCGTACAGTATTTTGCAAACATCTCAAGTGCCCATCTCTTTTATACTCCATTGAAACCAGGTCTTACGCATATCGATAACGCGACATTGGAATCGATACTCGATGGTTCGATCAAATTACCCGCTGAAAAACAAAAAGAACTGCTATATGATTGGATGAGACAATATTTCACATACACGACATATGAAATATCGATTCCGGTGATGCGAGATGAGTCTTTGGCTCCTAACGGTCAGACCGGATTGATAATCAGCACACTCTTCGATTATAAGGTCACGCGTTTTATCTTTGATGCCGGATGGTATGAATCTTTCAAGGAGTATTGTGCTCAGGTCATGATTGAAACCCTTTCGTCTTCGTTGTTCCCTGAGTTATCAAAGCATATCATCGAGAGTTTCTCATCTACTCCTGTGACAATAGAGCGCCTTACCGGGAATAGCGACGGAGCGATAACGGGATGGGCGTTCACCAATTCATCCATTCCTGTTGTTCATGAAATGGGTAAAATGAAAAAATCTGTTGAGACTCCCGTGGCAAGCATCCAACAAGCGGGGCAGTGGACTTTCAGCCCCTCAGGGCTTCCCATATCGATTCTCACGGGAAAGCTAGCAGCAGACAGGGCCGTAAAACAACTTGAGAAGATGAAAAAATGAGATAGGACTCTTATCTGTTTTCAACAAATTGAACTCTGACACCATCCGGATCGTAGACATAGAAAAATCCCAGGTGCTCATTTGGCCACACAGGATTGCTCTGCAACGGTATGTGATGTTCCGCGAGGAATTTTATCTTCTTTTCAAGTGAATCCGTCTTGAATCCAAGAGAAATCGAATCCCCGACATGCGACTTTCCGGCAGAGGCGTCATATAATAATTCAAGAAGGGTTTCACCTTCACCGAGGAAAGCTATTTCGATCTGTTCGTTTGCTTGGTAGCGGGTTGTTACCTTCAGGCCGACAATGTCCCTATAAAAGCGAATCGATTCTTCCAGATTCGAAACATGGATGGTTGTCCAACAAAACATATCATTCCTCCATTATATGGCGTTTTGATACCAATGTGCCCACTATGCACCATAGCCTATGGAGTGTCAAATCATATCTAATGCCAATCAAGCAACCGTTTCTCACCTTCAAGTGTCTTTAAATGGGTAATGTCCTGGGATACCTCTAGCGTTCCATCGTACTCACCTGTTTGATCATACAGGGCAAAATAGGTAATTACGATATATGATCCTTTCATCGTGATGTAAAATTCTGCTTTGGTTTCCCTCTTTTCCCTAAAAGCTTCAAGAATGTTATTCACGATATGCACACTTTTCGGGGGATGGCAGTTTTGCACGGTCCTGCCGACGACAGCGGCAGTCCTGGGGAAAATCCTATGCTCCGGGGTGTTGAAATATACCACGCGATCATACTTATCCACGAGTGTGATATCGACAGGCAAGTGATTGAATATTTGGATCAGTTGCGTAGCTGTCGGAGATCCGGTGACAAGGTGTATCGTTTCCTCTGTTTGAGCAAAACCGGAATATGATACTTGGCCATGAGCGAATTGCGAGCGTTTCAGTTCCTCCAATTGGTCCGGATTTAACACATCCTCCATCGCTGCCAACAATACCCGTTCTTCCCTGAACACCATTGACCGGATATCAAAGAACAACTGTCCCACCAGGGAATTGAAGCTTTCTAAAGTAATTTCGTTCTGATGTAATAACGTGTCCATTCGTTTCAATCCAAGGCGAATATCGTCATGAATCGACCACATCAATTTCAAACATCCGGATTTCGGTATGAAACGTTCGACAAATGGGAAAAGAATATTCTCCTTGTCCGTGTAGTGTTGTGTACATGCATACAGCGTATCAAAGCCTTTGCGAATATTATCCCAACTGGTTTTATCTGAGATATCTTTGTTGATTGCGGTCACTTCGGACTTCATCGCGTCGAGTGTTTTGACAATTGCCGCATTCTCTTCGACCAGTGTCGCGATATAAGGAATATCCTTGGAAGGCACGTATCCGTTCGATGTCAGCACGTTGCCAAACACATTGAGAAGACGGGTAACGATTGGTTTGGCATCCTCGATATCGGGAACCGCTTCAATAATTGCATCGACCAGATACATGACTTCTACAGCCGTGGCTGACGCAATCAGCGGTTTGGCTTTTTCATAACGTGCAGCATTTGTTTTAGGATCGGCCAATCCCAGGCAAAAGTCCAGAAGCGTTGAGAATCTAATTGGATCAGTCATTGTTATTTGTCTCCATATTCAGGGACGATACAGATAAACACCATAGCTGCATCGCTCGTGTTCTGTACCTGATGGTCGGCATCGGATGGCACGTATGCCACTGAACCGGCACTGAGCGGATGATCTTTTCCTTCCAAGAACAAGTTCCCTGTTCCTTCGACAACGTACATGATATGAGGCCATGGATGCGAATGACGGGGGGCATGGCCATGAGGGCCAACAGTGAAAAGGCGCATCACATAATCGGTCCATCCTTGTGCCGGTCCGATGAGTACTTGCTTTTCGATATTTTTCATTGCCGGATGGACAATGGCCTTTTTCTCAATCTGATCACGATGCCCTACGAACATAGTTGCCCCCTGTATTGAAAAACAAACAGAATTAACGACATTAAAATGGTACTCTTATGATATGCAATGAAATCGGACACGTCAAACACCGGATGGGCAAAAAGTGCTTTTTCGATATTTTATTATTACCGTAGAAGCATGTGATGCCACCCTCGACAGGTTTTGACGGGATGCCATCATGAATCGTATTGATTTCAGTACAAATCCAAAATCAATAATTTCTACCAAAAACACCAATATCATCAAACTAATTGTCGATATGCCTGAAAACTATGAATCAAAGGGGACGGCTACCGTGTAGAAAAGCTTCCTTATTGTGTCATTTCTCGCAGGAGATTGTATGAAAGTGCCACAAAGTTCGTTGTGCTAGAGTTTCAATTTCGACCATACCGGATCTGTATCCACCTGATCATTGAAGCGTTTCTTGAGGTGGTCGTAGGCGGTCATTCCCCTGTCGTCCCTGGCCGTAATGTCGCTGCCTGCTGCAATGAGAACCCCGATGATGTCGGTGAATCCTTCTTCAAGATGATACGAGCGGAGAATTTCATTTTCCTCGGTAGCGACAATCAAGGCCGTGCGCTGTGTTCCGTCACGTGAATTGATATCAGCTCCCATGTCAATGAAGAATTGGATTGAATCAGGATTATCATTCGCCCGGGCTGCTTCCAGAAGATATTCGGAAGCATCGATGGCCGGGTCTTTCATGATTGAAGATCCGACCATGGCGATCACCTTCTCTATGACCGATATGTCCCGATTAGTTGCTAGGTAATGCAACATGGTTTTCCCATTTTTAGTTTTGGCGTGTATGTCGACTCCTGCTTCGATGAACAGTGAGACAATTTCTGGCACATCGCTTTCTTCATCGTTGATGAATGCCAAATCGTCAGTGACTACGATATGCAACGGGGTCTCTCCTGCAGGAGTACGCCAGCTGACATCGGCTCCGGCTTGCAGCAACGCCTGAACAATTCGAGCATTTGAACTGCTCATAATGGCAGCATGAAGGGGTGTGAAGCCTCCACGATTTTTTTTGTTCACATCTGAGCCGGCATCGATCAATGCTTGGACCACCTCGGGTGAGTTATACAAAATCGCATACATTAAGGCAGTTCCTTCCCGGGCATCTATCCTTGTGAAAGAGTCATGTACACTGGCCCCAGCCTCAACTAACAGGGAAATTACTTCTGGATGGGAGTTGCTTTCGGCAGCTTCGAACAATGCTGAACTCCCATTGTCATATATAAAGTTCAAGTCGGCTCCGGCTTCCAACAGATGCCGAATCACTTTTTCATTGGCATTGTGTTGTATGGCAAGTATCAGGGGAGTCGTATCATTTTCGGGTCCCCGCATTTTGTCGGGGATGCACTCATTTACATCGGCACCATTTAGAATCGACAGACGTACGAACAATGCATTTCCTCGTTGCACGACCTCATGAAGGTTGTCCCCTAAGTATCTCATGAAGTTGTAGCCTATCAAAGCAAGGACCAACACGATGATTGAGACGATGATAATAAGTGTCGTTTTACGTTTCATATGATTCTCCGATAGAACCGTGTATTGGTTTTGTATGTGACAAACATGGGGTTACCAGTCCGGTGATATCAAACAGATGTTTTATATATAAACGAATGATTCTTATTTATCAATCCAGAATTCTGGTAAAAGCTTTCTGTGTCAACCTGTATCATTCTATAAGATTAACAATAGAAATAAATTAAAATAACACTAACTGAAAAATATGTAAAAAAATAAATAAAAATAATTTTATCGCACAAAACCAAAAAGAAAAATTCTATATACAGGTTGCATACCAACTTGATTCACAATACACGATTGATCGTGAATTCGGGGCAAATTTTTCAAGCCAACGCTCATGGTCGTCGTGAATTTCAAGTTCATCATCGTAAATGGTTACACAGGTGGTGATGTTCATGGCAGATACTAAAGAAAACTTATGACTCTGTATTTTTATTATGGTAGGAAGTCTATGGTTTGATCTTATACACAACATCTCTCTTACGGATGGCGAGTAACAGAATAACCAATTCAGTATCGCATATCCGAAAGACAATTCGGTAGTTGCCGACTCTGTATCTCCAATAACCATAAAAGTTTTCAGTCAACGGTTTGCCAAGGGTACGAGGATCTTCGCATCCCTCAAGTTTCCTCAGGTATTTCAGGATTCTAATTTTCACAGAATTATCTAAAGAAGAGAGTTCTTTTTCTGCTTGGGATTCAAATTTTGTCTGCCAAGCCATTGGCCTCGATGACCTCATCAAGTGTGTGCGTCTTGCTGCGTCCAGCTCTGAGATCTTCTTCGCGTTTTTGGGCTAAATATATCAATTCTAAATCACTTATTTTTTCCAAGAGAGCTTCCTGGATATAATAGGTTTTTGTTCTTCCGGTTTGTTTCGCTAAATTATCTAGACGTTCTACCAATTCTTTTGGTAATCGCACGGAAATAGATTCACTCATAACATATTCTCCTGCAATAATCGTACTACATATAATACGTGTAATGCAAGTATTTCATATTACCTTTTAAAGAGATAAGATGCCTTATTCCCCGATAATCTTCACCAATACCCGCTTATCTCGTTTTCCATCAAACTCAAAGTAAAAAATCTGTTCCCACGTACCGAAATCAAGTTGTCCTTTGGTGATGGCAACCACTACTTCACGGCCCATGATAGTTCTCTTCAGATGGGCATCGGCATTGTCTTCGTATCCGTTGTGTTCGTATTGGGCGTAGGGTTTTTCAGGAGCTAGTTTTTCCAACCACTTCTCATAATCGTGATGCAAGCCCGATTCATCATCGTTGATGAACACACTGGCGGTGATGTTCATGGCGTTCACTAAGACAAGGCCTTCTTTCACACCGCTTTCATCAATGGCTTGCTGTACTTGAGAGGTGATATTTATCAATCCTCTGCGGGTCGGAAGGTGAAATTTTAATTCCTTTCTGTGTGATCTCATATGAAATATCCTCTGGTAATATATAATTGAAGATATCATATCATGAGGCAAGTATGCAAATACGGATCACTTTAAAGAGTTCTATGCTATTGTCCGATCTCGAGCAATACGTTTCACGAGAGCAATGAGGATTGCACATGCAAATAAAAGGATACTCGATAAACGCAAGGAAAATGCAAGTGAAGATCCTTCTGCGATTCGCGTTACCAGATATGGGAACACCATCCTGCCAATCGTTCCCCCAAATATATAACTGGTTGCGATAAAAGCCGCGTTTCCTGGATACCATGAAGGAACAACCACCATGTACATCGGGATAGTTGCTCCGTTGAAAAATCCACACAACCCGATTGCGACCATCACAACCACTACATTTTCAGTGATTGTGGCGATTATCAAGCCCAATCCGGCCAGCACCATGCCCCAGGTTGAAAGAGTGTAGGGTTTGGCCCCACGCTTCAGCAGGGGACCGATAATGAGACGAGAGGCAGCGGTTCCTACCCAAAACATCATCAATGAGGTGGCCGTGAGCGCAGGTCCCAATTGCAGTTCGGTTTCGACATATACGGGAACCCATGCGGCACAAATGATCTGGCTTCCCATATAAAGTCCTATAACGGTCGTGTACAGTAAGAAAGCCGGATCTTTAAGGAGAATTTTCACAGGTTTTGGTGTTGCGTCTACTTTCCGGGGATTATCTTGGGTATCTTTATTTATATGCTTTTTGAAAAAAATACCGATACATAAGATAATTGCTATGATTATCCCTATCGATGCATAGGCCCATCTCCATTGGGGACCTTTGAATGGAAGTACCAAATAACCGCTTAAAATGGCACCGACACTGTAAAGGAAATGCAACATGGAAATATAGGTGGCCCGTTTATGATAGTACTCAGAGGACAACAATGCATTGGATCCGCTATCGACCATGAAAGATCCTACACCGATTGCAGTATAGAGGATAAACAGGGCCATGACAGAGCGGCTGGCTGCAATAAAGATCAATGAAACGATCAGAATGCCATATCCGATTAGTGCAACGGTAGTTTGCTTCATCCTGCGAAGGACGAGGTACGATAAGGCGATCGCCATGAGCGAACCGATTTGTTGGAAACTGACAATCCGGCCGGAATCGCTCAGGCTCATCCCTGTCGATGCCATGATGTCAGCGGTAATCGGACCTAACATGTTGTATGAGATTGCAAAAAACACAAAAGCAGCAAACACAATGATCGGATGCATTCGAGTATGTCCTTCAAAGGCTTTGTGATAGTGTCGACACTGTATCATCAAATCATGCTTGATTCAATTAATACCATAGGCAGTGATTCGATTATCTTGTGTATTAATAACAAGGGCTTGATGCTATTTACAAGATTTAGTACTCTTTACACTTTTTACAGCATGAAACCGATTAAAATTTTTTGTAATATATCGTTACTTAATTATCTAATTATCAAGAATTATCATGGTTAATAAAACTTAATGTCCTTATAATTAAAGAATTTGTATAAATTCCTAATTTTTATTCATCATATTCTATTGAATGATTTTGACAGTACGCGACAAATCCTCTATACTTAGGAAAATCCGGTTCCGCAACCAACACTTCGGTCGGAAGAAAATAATGGACCGGAATTACATACACAAGGAGACATGCGTATGAGAAAAAGAATGCTTGTTCTGTTTCTGATCGTCGCAGTCGCTATCGGGTCGGTTTTCGCCGGCGGCGGAGCGGAAGCGGCCCCAGCAGCTGCAGCAGCACCAGTTGAGAAGTCACAGATTATTTTGGGTTCATCTACTCAATTAAACGGAGATTTCTTTGACGGCTGGACAAATAGTGCTACCAATGCTTACCTCAAAGAGTTGATGGGTGGTTATGCAACGGTTGTGTGGACCAAGGAAGGTCGTTATATCATCAACCCGATTGCAATACCCTCGCACACAGCAGTAGTGAATGCTGATGGGACAAAAACCTATACATTCAACATTGCCCAGAACCTCACCTACAACGACGGTTCGAAGATTACGGCAAAGGATTATGTATTTAGCATCCTTTATGCCGCATCTCCCGAAGCTGTAGAACTTGGTGCCCAATACGGTACCGGTCCTGAGTATGTTGGATTCGAAGATTTCCACAGTGGCAAGACCCGCTCATTCAGCGGCATCAGGCTGCTCGGAGACTATTCCTTCTCGATCACCATCAAAGCAGAAGAACTTCCTTACTTCTTCGACTTGTCGTTGGTATCGGTCGGACCGATTCCTATGCACGTATTGGCTCCTGGAGTAGATATCACCGATTCTGGCAAGGGCGCAACCCTTTCTGCGGCATACAATGCAGACTTGCTCCGCAAGACCATCCTTACTCCCGGAACCGGATATCGCTACAATCCAACGGTTACTTCAGGTCCTTACCAGTTTGAGAACTACAATCCCGCCGACAGCACCGCAAGCGTTGTGCTTAACCCACGATTCCTCGGTGAATATGACGGCGCCAAAGGTTCGATCTATCGCTTGATTGTCAAATTGACAAATACCGCAACCCAGATGGATGAATTGCGCACCGGTGCAATCGACATGCTGCAGGGTATCAGCGGCGGCGTACAGATTAACCGCGGACTTGACCTTTATGATGAAGGTTTGGTCAATTACAGTTTCTATCCCCGCTATGGGTATGGAAAGATCGCATTTGCTTGTGACTTCGGACCGACTCAGTTCGACCATGTCCGTCGTGCAATTGCCTATAGCCTTGACCGCAACGAATTCGCTCGCCAATACACCGGCGGTTTCGGTATCGTTGTGAATGGGTACTATGGCGCTTCCATGTGGGAGTACAAGGAAAATGCTGCTAAGCTCGACCAGGAACTCAATGCCTATGCTTACAACCTCCAGAAGGCTGAGCAGGAATTGGTTGATGGCGGCTGGACTCTCAACAAAGACGGCAAAGCCTTCCAGAAGGGTGTTGATGAGCTTCGTTACAAGATGGTCGACGGTACGTTGATGCCTCTCGTAATCGAATGGGCAAATACTGCAAACAACCCGGTTTCCGATCTTATCTCTGCTATGCTCGTTCCTGAAGTCAAGAAAATTGGCATGCAAATTAACGGTACCACCGTTGACTTCGCCGTGTTGCTTGATCACCTCTACAAAGAGAACATTGAAAAGCCCGTATACGGTATGTTCAACCTCGGAACCGGTTTTGCAACCACTCAGGCTTACTGGTACTATTACAGCACCGATCCTGAGTATTTCGGAACCTACAACACCAACTTCATCGCAGATAAAGAACTCGAATCCATCGCTTTGGATATGAAGAAAACCGATCCTACCGATCTCGCTGGTTGGGTAGAAAAGTGGATCCGCTTTGAGAAACGCTGGAACCAATTGTTGCCGGATATCCCATTGTATTCCGACATGTATCATGACTTCTTCAATCCTCGCATCGTTGGATACGAATCGTCATCCACTTGGGATTGGCGCTACGCGATCGTTCGCGCGAGTGTTACGAAGTAATTTCTTGATTCATTCATTCACACATGTGAAATTTCACAACACCATAGGGCAACGGTTTGACCGCTTGCCCTATGGGTTGCTTTAGACACATTCTCCTTGGAGGGATAGCGTCCGTGCTAAGATATGTTCTTAAACGCTTGGTGTACATCGTAGTGGTGTTTTTAGTCGCTTCGGTGCTCATCTTCGCCTTATATAAATCAGTTCCAGGCGATCCTGCCCGCCTCATGCTTGAGGGTAACAAACAGAGCATGAAGCCGGAGGAATATGAAGCTAGGTACCAAGAGGCTGTGAAGAAACTTGGTCTAGACAAACCAATTCCCATTCAGTATTTCACATGGTTATTCAACACCTTGCAAGGTGATTTTGGATATTCCATTACATATAAGATGCCCGTAAGAAATATGATTGGCGTACCGATGAAAAATACCATCATGTTAAATGTATGGTCATTGATACCGGTATTCTTGATCACGATTCCGCTCGGTATTTCGACTGCTGTACGAAGAGGCAGTCGTTATGACAGTATCGTTCAAGTGGTGACTATAATTGGTTATAGCCTGCCATTCTTTGTAATCGCATTGCTGTTCATATTCCTATTTGCCGTAAAGATACCGATATTCCCGATCAGCGGTGTCCAGACTCCAGGAATGGAAGGAACTGCGACACGGATGTTCTTGGATAAGTTATACCATATGGCATTACCGTTGATAGTTATGGTCTTCACATCTTTAGGCGGATTGACCCGTTATGTGAGGGCAACGATGATCGAGGCGTTGCGCATGGATTATATCAGAACAGCCAGAGCGAAAGGTTTGAGTGAAAAAGTAGTCATTTATTCCCATGCTTTCCGTAATGCATTGATACCTTTTATCACGATCATGACCGGTTGGTTCATAAGTATCTTCAGTGGATCCGTGGTAATCGAACGGACATTCTTATGGAACGGAATGGGTAAGGTCATCATCGATGCCCTGAACCAACAGGACTTCTCGGTTTCTCTTGCGATGGTAATGTTCTACCTCGTACTGGCTCTGGTTGGAAACCTGTTGATGGATCTGTCATATGGACTTGCTGATCCACGTGTGAAATTGGATTGAGGAGAGAACGATGAGCAACAAAAAGAACCATGGATCAACTTTTGGCGATGTGCTGCGCATGCTCTTCCTTGGACAAAAACACACAAAATTATCTTTACTTGAAGAAGAACAGATGCAGAGTCCTTACAGGACCATGCTGCGCAATTTCCGTGAAAAAAAGACTGCGATGCTTGGAGTATATGTCTTCGTGGCAATTTTCCTTGCATGTTTCATACTTCCGATTTTCTACCCCTTGGATTTGCAATATCAAGACCCCACCCAACAAAACACAAGACCTTCACAGTCATTCATGAGAGCTCCTAAAGAAATGAAAGGAAATACCGCCCAGATTGACGGTGGATCGGTGTTCGGAGTCGGAGTCGATAACGATGGGAACGTCTATCAATGGGGGACCTTATCTGCGAAACTCCAGGAAATGCCAAAAAATATGGGTCGCGTGGTCCAAGTTTCGGCTGGGCTGGATCATGTGCTCGCACTAAATGATAAAGGTCAGGTATTTACTTGGGGAAACAATCGGTTGATGCTGAGTCCGGTACCGATGGAAGTATCAATGGCAAGCATCAAACAAGTAATTGCCGGGCACCAAGTATCGATAGCCCTTGATAATAGTGGGAAAATGTATGTGTGGGGCAACCTGAACATCGTTAACATCACCGTGGGTGATGCCCAGGGTACATTGGATAAGGTTGTTCTCAATACGACCACCGCTTTAGGTATTACAAAAGATCGCAACGTCGTGGTGCTCAGCCAACGAGAAACTCCATTTTCCTATATCCCCAAGGAAGTCCAAGGCAGAGTCGTTGACATAGCGACGACTGACAAGGCCACAGCTGCTCTGACAAACGATGGTGTGGTGCATGTATGGGGGAGTGACAACTTCAATATTTTGGAAATCCCCGAGCATATCCAGGGCAGGACAGTTCATATCACAGCCGGAAGAGGTCACTTTACCGTTCTGTTGGATGACGGGAGTGTCGAGTCGTGGGGATCGAATAATTTCAAGCAAGCTAATGCCCCGAAGTTGAACGATATAGTTGATGTGTCTTCTGACTATTTCCAGAACTATGCGATCGACAGTAAGGGCAATATCCATACCTGGGGCTTGAAAGGGTATATGATGGGAACCGATCAATATGGTCGGGATTTGTTCACGCGCCTGGTTTCCGGTGGCCGAATCACACTGACAATCGGTGCGATCGCGGTTGTTATTGCCGGAATAATCGGGATCATCATCGGTTCATTCTCCGGATACTACGGAGGAAGGATAGATATCCTTCTGATGCGACTTGCGGAAGTGGTGAATGCGATTCCATTCTTGCCATTGGCAATGATTCTTTCAGCTATTATCGGAAGCAAGATTTCAGAAACCGGAAGAATTGCCATGATCATGGTCATCTTGGGTTTGCTGTCATGGCCTAGCCTTGCACGTCTTGTGCGCGGCCAGATACTAGCTGCCCGTGAGCAAGAGTTTGTTACGGCGGCAAAGGCAATGGGAATCAAGGAAGTAAAAATTATTTTCAAGCATATATTACCTAATGTAATCACAGTTGTTCTCGTAAACCTTACTTTGAGTTTTGCTTTGTGCATGTTGTATGAATCATCGCTCAGCTATCTTGGATTTGGAGTTAACGAACCGAATGCTACATGGGGGAATATGCTATACGGGTGTAACGACTCTACGGTTATGTCGCAGTACTGGTGGAGATGGGTGTTCCCATCGATTGCCTTGAGTCTTTGTACCATCAGCATAAACATGGCAGGAGACGGAATGCGCGATGCCATAGACCCTAAATCGAATGACAGGTAGGAGGCCATCGGTGGCGCTTTTAGAAATAAAGAACCTTCATACATATTTTACCACTCGACGTGGTATTGTTAAGGCTGTTAACGGAGTATCGTATGCTGTAGATCCCGGGAAAACCCTCGGGGTCGTGGGCGAAAGCGGTTGCGGTAAATCTGTTTCAGCCATGAGTATTCTCAAATTGCTCGACGGTAACGGATACATTGCCGAAGGTAGCATCGAATTTAAAGGTCAAGAACTTACTTCTCTGACCACCAAAGAGCTTTATACGATACGTGGAAATGCCATCTCGGTTATTTTCCAAGAACCCATGACAAGTTTGAATCCGGTTTTCACGGTTGAGAAACAGATAAGCGAAGCATTCATGGTCCACCAGGACATGGATAAGAAACAAGCTGCTAAAGAATCCATCAGAATGTTAAGCGATGTGAAAATTCCTAATCCGGAACAAGTAGCGAAACAATATCCGCATCAACTCTCAGGAGGGATGCGACAACGTGTCATGATAGCCATGGCTCTGGCATGCAAGCCCGATTTATTGATTGCAGATGAACCGACCACCGCATTGGATGTGACGATACAAGCCCAGATCTTAAAATTAATGAATGATCTTAAAAAAGAGAAAGGTACTTCTATCTTATTCATCACCCATGATCTCGGAGTGATCAATCAAATGGCAGATGATGTGGCCGTTATGTATTGCGGGGAAGTGGTGGAGATGGCTCCTGTAGATACTATCTTTACCTACGGTCAATTCTCACACCCTTATACCGAAGGTTTGATGCTATCAATTCCAAGACTGGAAACAGAAACGGGTGACAAGTTGGAAGTCATACCGGGCGTGGTTCCTCATCCCTTGGATCTGCCGCCGGGATGTAAATTTGCTCCACGGTGTAAGTACGCAACAGATAAATGCAGAAAAGAACTTCCAGAATTATTGCCTGTCAATGAACACCATTTGATCAGGTGCCATTATCCGGACAAGGCGGTGCGCAATGCAAAGTGATAAGAACGTATTATTCAAGATTTCAAATCTGAAACAATATTTCCCTCTCAAGAACAAACGGTTATCTGTTAAGGCACTCGATGGCGTCGACGTTGAGATTTTTGATGGGGAGACCCTCGGATTGGTAGGTGAAAGCGGTTGTGGGAAGTCGACATTCGGTAGGGTTTTGTTACAGCTTTATCACCAAACTGACGGGAAGACAATGTATTATGGAAGGTTATTGGAAGACCTTGCCCCCTCCTATGTTAAAGAGACTCTTTTGACTCTTTCAAAACGAAAAGACAGCCTCAAGGAATTGCAACGGAAAAAAGATGAGTTGAAAGCCGTATTTGAGGATTTGGAAAAACGAATTGAATCAGGTGCGGAACAAGACACGCGTTACAAGCTTTATGATGCACAGAATGAATATACCGCAGCTGAAAAACGGTTAAAAGATGCGTATTTGGACATAGTGCAGATCATCGGTGGATTCATTGTCGCCGATGACATGGAAGAAATCTCCAAAGCTTATTTGAAGTGGTACGATCTGGCACTCGAACGCCATCAACTGGATGAGAAGATTAAAGATTTGGAGCTTGATGGCACGGATGTGGAAGGGAAAATTCGTCTTGCAAGCAAAAAAGGCAAGCCCATTGAATCTCAACAGAAAAAACTAGAGGAAATCAGGTCGACTCAGAAACAAGTAAAGAAAAAGATTGCGGAACTTGATAAAAAAATGACGCTCGTTCATACATCGTTGGATGAGATGAGAGCTCATTATAAAGGAAACGAAGAATTTGAACATTACGATGCCCAACGGGATACGGGAATCGATCTTTCCCGGTTGAAGTACGATGAGATGAGGTTGCTTCGCAAGGATCTTCAACTCATTTTCCAAGATCCGTATTCTTCATTGAATCCAAGGATGACAGTTGGCCAGATTATTGGTGAAGGTCTGTTAGCCCACCGATTCTTCAAGGAAGATGGCGAGTTGATGCAGGAATATGTGATGAAGGTCATGGAAGACTGCGGGTTGTCTTCGTATATGATTCACCGCTATCCCCACCAGTTCTCCGGAGGACAGAGGCAGCGAATCGGTATCGCTCGGTCTTTAGCCCTCAATCCCCAATTTATCGTGTGTGACGAGGCTGTTTCCGCTTTGGATGTTTCGATACAAGCCCAGATAATAAATCTATTGAGAGACTTAAAGGAAAAGGCAAAATTAACCTATTTGTTTATCTCTCATGACCTTGCGGTAGTTAAGTACATCAGCGACCGTATCGGAGTCATGTATTTGGGAAATCTTATGGAACTGGCTGATTCAAAGAGAATCTTCGAACGACCGTTGCACCCGTATACCGAAGCATTGTTGGCAGCGATTCCAACTACGGACGTAAACAAACGCGGAGAAGCGGTTTTGCTCGAAGGGGATATCCCCAGTCCGATCAAACCACCAAAAGGGTGCAAATTCCACACTCGGTGTCGATATTGCACTGAAATTTGTACACAGGTAGTCCCTGAATGGCGTGAATTGGAAAAGGACCACTTTGTGGCGTGCCACCACCCGTTGTTGGAAACTAAGGAGTGATAATTAGTGTTCTTCCGCAAGAAAATCGAACGAGTTCTTGACGTAAAGGCAATCGAAGAAAGACATGCCAAAGAAGAGAAAGTACCATTGGAGAAACACGATCTTCTGGCAATGCTGATCGCAGCCGGTATCGTGTTTTTACCGGTGTTGCTTATTCTTATCGGAATAGTTTACGGAATCATGTGGTTGTTCATCAGATGATAGTTCAATCTTGATTGTCAGAATCTAATACGCACGCATACCAAAAGGCAAGATTGTATAAATAACAACTTGCCTTTATTTCTTCCAAGACAAACCGTTTGAAGGAAACTTTCTTCTTCAGACATGAGATGGTCTCAACAAGCTATTCACGACAGAATAATTTTAGTGTTGATCTTTCCACAGATACTTGGGTGAGACTTGCCATAAACCGGCGGGCAATACGATGGCCACTATTCAAATAAGATGTATGCTGAGCACTGCTCAACCGATAGTTATATCCAGAACTACCATGTTGACGAATCGATGTCCAATACTGGTATAAAAGCCCCGGCAGCCGGATATGGATTGGTAACAGAATTCACCGTCGTACAAGAAGATGCTACTGTTTTGGAGAATATACTGACATATCAATGGTATAGAGTGAATCCGGATGATTGGGAAGATGTGGCACTGATTGATGGAGCCACAGCATTGACTTATATCACGACTGGCGATGACAAAGGGTACCACCTCATGATTAAGGCAACCGGCGATGACTCCAATTTCGATGGATTTATTTCTTTCATGTCAGAACATATCGTCAGGTGATATTCAATATTTCCACGTTGCTCCAAATGTCAGCATGAGCGGGTAGCCAAGGGAACATAGGTCGTGGGGTTCTCCTATGGCGGTTGTCCCTATGGCCATGAGTGTAAAATTCTGCAGCACATTCCAGGTGCCGTGTAGTGCTATCATCGCAGAAAGATCAATGGGAGAGACTACTGAACGCAGACCGATAGAAAAATCATTTCCGGGTGAATAAGAAATCTCAGAATACAGCAGCAATGCATACTGCTGAGCGGTCGATTGTTCTTTCCATGATAACCAAGGCCTTACCATGGTTTCAATTCGAATTGACAGGGTTCCATTGTATGGAACAGGTAAGAGCCAATATAATCCGCCACTGATTTGTAACGAGGTTTTACCATGATTGAGCACAGCGTTACTTTCAGGTAATTCGCATGAGGCCGCCAGATACCAATCTGCGCCGATATTCCCTTGCAATGCGATATAGGGTATATGCAATCGGAATTGTGCCGTATATCTATTCGCATAACCTGTTTCGAATTTGACTGAGTGTTCTCCCGAATAGAACCGAAGGCCAAAATCGGTCTGCTCCAATGGGAAGAGCGGAGCTTGTTGATTAAATAATGCTGCTGTTTCAATAAATGAAAAACTGCTTATCGGGATAAGCGAGGAGGCTTGCCACGCATTTGACTTAGCTTGTTGAAAACTCAAAGCATCAATTGAAACCGTACGAACGGGAAACAATACGTCCGCTGCGTTGAATAACACGCCATCTCCCCATGAAAGACGAGTTTTTCCCAAGGTGAATTGGAAATGGGGGAAACGTGCTTTGACGTAGACCTTGTCGAGAAGGTCATTCACGGTAATGGTAGGGGTAGAACCGGGATAATTAAAGCGTAAAGACATTTCGCCCCGTAGGTTTTCACGGACTGTTTCAGTGAGGTTGAGAGTGATAAGAGCACTCGGTACGAATAACCAGGTTCTAGGTGCGGATGCGTCGGGTTGCATAGAAAGAAACATGTTCATATCTACAGCTGATTCGGCAGGATGTATTTGTACAGAGAAACCTATAATCAATAATAGTGTGGCTAATAATTTCTTTTGCATAACGAACTCACCACATGAGAGATTGCAATGTGAATATGTTCGCATCGAGAGGGATGTCGATTTGTAACTCCTCGATGGCCATAACCGTATAGGAATCTTTTTTCAAGATATCGGATATCTTGGTTTTTACCGGAATCGTTCTGTTGTCGATGACTTTTGTTTCTAAGACTTCGAATTCTTTCAGCAACCTTCCTGTCGCACTCGAATACTGTCCTTTATGGACGATATAGGTTTCTTTGTCGACCCAAATCTTCTGGACTGGGTAGGCTACGGTACGCGATTTTGCTGTTAAAGTTAATACATAACAAGCTTGATTATGGACTATATCTTCATTATCAAATGACACGGTGTACATATCAAGCGTGTTCTTCTCTCCGGTCATGTCCTCGTAAGATAAGTCTGAACCAAGGACTGATTGACGCAAAGCGGCACCTTGCAGACGAATTAATTCTTCAGCATCCGGATAGTATAGATATAGCTCACCTTTATTGCGTAATATTTTTTGGCCTCGTTCAGCTAAAGAGGTGAATTCAATCAACGAATCGTACGCACCTTGCGACCAAGCTTTGAATGTAGTGATTTTTTCACCAAAACGATCCGTGGTTGCAATAGATCCCGTCATGTAGCTGGTAGCATAGTTTTCATTTTGATCCATTGCCCTGATTATGTCTTCAGCCGTCATCGCATGGATGAGATTCGAAAAAAATAGGACTATCATAAAAACCATAATTACTTGTTTCTTGTTTGTTCTAGACATAACGCAACGCCTCCACTGGTTCAATTTTCGATGCACGTCTGGACGGGATGAGGGTAGCCAACGAAGCGGTAGCCACAGCATATACATAAATAATCAGGACTCTCCAATAATCCGTACGAGGATAGAGGACCGAAGACATTTCCATATCGATACCGCTGAGTGCATCGGTAAAGTCCAACCCGATTATTCCGAAATAGGAAGTAATCACAACACCGACAATTACTCCTATTGCTGCCCCGATAGCACCTATGATCGCTCCTTCCAAGAAGAACAGTCGTGTTAATTCTTTACCATGCATCCCCATGGCAGCTAGAGTCCCGATTTCCCGCATACGTTCAAAGATCACCATCATCGTGGTATTGATGATCACCGTACTTCCTAGGATGAAAAAGAAAAATGCGATGACATAATAGGCATAGGACGCAATATCCATCAAAGTCATGAGATCATTCAGTTGTTTCCATGTCTTGACTTCGGTCTGAACTCCCGTATGATCAAGTATCGATTGATCTATCAAGGAGGCTAACGTATTTTCCTTGACCGAATCATCTGCCATCACGAGAATTTCTTGCACTTCAGAATCCATGTGCAAGAAATATTGGGCCCTGTCCAAAGGAATCATGGTATAAGAAGCGTTCATTGCTCCTACCGGAAACACCGCTATGCCTACTATCGTAAGAGTAAATGCATTACTACCTCGAGTAGCAGTATTCGTAAGCAAGGTTACCTTGTCACCGATGGTGAGGTGTAATCGATTGGCAAGGCCGGCCCCCATGATCGTTTCATTCTTCCCCGGCTCGCAGAGCCTTCCTTCCCTGAGTATCTCTCGAACGTCGATAAACCCATCTTCGTAGTTGAAATCACTGCCCATTACCATGAGTCCATGATTACTTCCGTTCATGTAGGCGCTCGCAGCAAATTGAATTCTCGGGACAAAAGCACTCACGCCTGGGGTTTGTTCAAGGATCGGTAGTATTTCGGGCCAATCTACCGTGAGGTGCAAAGGAGAGTATCGCTCATATTCCGAATATGCTTCATTGCGAATCCTGATCTCGCCTGTACTGTATGATTTAATGTTCATTGCCATGTCATCGATCATTCCCTGCACGAAGGCAAATAATAATACGATGCTCATCGTTGAAACGGCTATGGCAATTCCCGACAACAGGGAACGGCGAAGATTCCGCATGATATTTCTCATCGCAATCGATGTCAATTTCATTTTGCAATCTCCTTTAGCGATACTGTAAACATTTGGGGATGTCCATTTTCAGGGCCCTTCTGGTGGGAATCCAGGCAGAAACCATTGAAAGGATAAATCCGGATAAAAATGCAACGAGTATGGAAATCGGATTCCAAGAGCCATGCATAATGCTCTGGATCCTATATCCGATATCCATGTCCCGGAGCATAAAACTGAAATTGAATCCATAGACAACCATGGGGATGTTGGCTAAAACTCCCAATAGAACTCCGATGATAGAACCGATAAGCCCGATACCGCCAGCTTCTAGTATGAATGTCAACCTAATTTGCGAATCACTCATTCCGAGTGCTCTCATCATTCCCAATTCACGGATACGCTCATAAATTGCCATGAGCATCGTATTGGATATCCCTACCGCTGCAATGATAAAAACCAGTAATAAGATGATTGATGTTCCACCTCGTTTCGCTTCTGCAATAGCCAAGAAATCTTGGGCAAGTTCTTCCCACCCGACGATTGTCATATTCTTTTCAATCGGATCGACCAACTGTTTGACCTTCTCAATCTCCTCGTTGATATCAGCCCTGTCAGAGAGCGCAATATTAATTTCTGTCACTGTTTTTTCCATTGCCAAATAGTCGTCGATAAGTTGTATGGGGACCATGAGTAATGAACGGTTTACATTCGGATTCGGGCAATTCACTATTCCTACGATTTTTACGTCTATGGCTTCAAAAAATCCCCCTTTCCCCCTTGCCAGCAACGTGATGTGATAACCGAGTTCTGCACCGATGTCCTCGGCAAACCACGAACCGATTACAGCTTCGTGTCTATCCGGATCCAAAAACGTTCCTTTAACCAGCGTGTGTTCGAATCGGAATACATCATTGTCGCTTTCGGTATCTATAGCTGTCACCAGAGCTGGAATATTACCGTCTTCACCAAAGTCTTCGCCGTATAGGATCATGTCGGCGAAGAATTGGATCCGGCTTGTCGCTGCATATCCATTTTTCTGAAGCACTTCAATTATTTTATCAGGATGTTGAATCCCCTCATCCAAAGGAAATGACAGTCTATCGTTCCAGTAGTCGGTATTCATGATACGAATCGATGCGGTTTCGTACCAGCGAAGATTCCTCATCGATTCTGCCTCCGCACCCATGAGCATGCTGTCGACGATGATATACATCATCAGTCCGATCGCTATCGCTATCGCAGTAATGATCGTTCGACGTTTATAGCGGGTGAGATTCTTAAAAGCGAGCGAAATGATAAATTTCATTGCGTGCTCCTTGAATCGTCAGAAACTATCTGTCCGTCGTGGAGCTGTACCAGTCTGCCGGCATAATCCATTACCATTTGATCGTGTGTGGAGAATACAAAGGTCGTGCCATAGCGCTGATTCATCTGTTTCATCAATGCGAGAATCTCTTTACCTGTTTTTGAATCGAGATTTGCAGTCGGTTCGTCAGCCAACACGATTTTCGGATGTTTGATTAATGCCCTGGCGATTGCGATACGTTGCTGTTGTCCGCCCGAAAGCTTGTCAGGACGTCGTTGTTCCATTCCTTTAAGGCCTACCTCTTCCAGGATACGCAACGTTCTCTCTTTTATTTCTTCCTCAGGGACAGAAAGTATCGAAAGGACGAATGCTACGTTTTCATAAGCTGTGAGAACGGGTATGAGGTTGTATGTTTGAAAAATGAAGCCGAGATGCGATCGCCTGAACTCAGTCTTACCGTGTTTTCCCAATGTTGATACGGCTTTATCATCGATCCATATTTCACCCTTATCAACTGAATCTATACATCCGATTAAGTTTAGAAGGGTGGTCTTTCCCGATCCCGATGGTCCGGCTATCGAAATGAATTGTCCGTCAGGTATGTGCATCGAGACATTCCTGAGAGCTCTTACCACACTATCCCCGGTGTGATAGGTTTTGTCCACCTGTTCAACTCTGATCATCGTTTTGTTCCTTTTTTCCTAGTTCGATCTTATGTAAGGCCGCAGTCCCCAAGGTAGCTCCTAAGTCCATCTTATCGAGAATCGAAGCTGGCATCAGCATCATCGAATTGTTTTGTCGAATCCCCTCATAGACCATGTTCATCCCGCGTAATTGGAGTGCTACCGGGTTGTGTTCATATTCTTTGGCGGCTTCTTCAAATTTCTTGGCAATTTCTACTTCTGCGGCTGCCAGAATTACCCGGGATTGTTTTTCACGTTCAGCTTGAGCTTGCTTGCTCAATGCATCCTCAAGCTCTTTGGGAATGATGATATCGGTGATTTCAATCGAAAGGATTGTCACTCCCCACGGGTTTGTCTTGGCGTCGAGTGCGATTTGAATTTCCTTACCCAATTCCTCACGCCGTGAAAGCAAAGCGGATAGATCGTGCTTTCCGATTGCATCCCGTAAAGCTGTCTGTGCTGACAACACTACCGCCTCAATATACTGTTCAACTTCAAGGATTGCTTGTTTTGCATCCCAGATCATCCAGAATGCGATGGCATCCACATGCACCGGAACAGTATCCCGAGTGAGCGTTTTTTCTGCACTGAAATCGGTAGCCCTGATGCGCATGTCAACAAATTCGGCAATCCTATCAATTATTGGAATGAGAAAAAGAAGCCCGGGCCCGTGTGCTTTCTTAAACTTACCCATCCGAAGGACTATTACTTTATCCCATTGCAATATGAGTTGGACCGATGCTCCGAAAAACAATCCCACCGTTCCGGCCAAGGCAATCGGATACATCATCAATCCGAAAGATCCTAGCAACGCCAGCCAGATGAGGACGACCGTAATTATAATCGTTGACCAAAGAGAAAGTAATGCTATGATCAGACCGGAGATGATGAACGCAAATGCTATGTATACAATGATTTGAGAAAACACCGCACTATACATAGTGTTGACGATCGTTATGCCTATGGCCAGACAGAGCGCAAGAACAAGAAAGGAGAGGGCCCCGAATGAAAAATCTTTTTTCAATGTAAATACTTTTTGATTCTTGATTCGTTCAAATTTTTTCATGAAGATATTCATATTATGGTCTCCTTAGGTTGTATTTCGGAACCTAGTTCGGTTAGATGGGTAATCAATTCTTCCAGGGTAAACCCGTAAGAAGATGCTTTAGAGATATATGAACGCGTGATCTCGGTAAGAATTTTTTCTCTTTCAATGGTATCGATAGAGATATCTTTGTCACTGATGAACGTACCCGAACCCTGTTGGGTGACGACAATATTTCTGATTTCCATTTCATTGTATGCTCTGGCTACGGTATTGGGATTGACACTCAGTTCAACTGCAAGAGCTCTTACGGTAGGCAGTTTAATCCCTTTTTTAAGTCGTCCATCCGCTATCGCTATTTCGACTTGAAGAATTATTTGTTTGTAATAAGGGACTCCGCTATGCATGTCTAATGAAAATTCAATCGGTGAAGCATCATCATTCTTCATGGACTACGACTCCTTTTGTATTAATGTACTAGTAGTATAGTACAATGTCAACAACTATCAGATACTACTGATGGTGAGACAATCTGAAAAGATTCCGATATACCTTGACCTTCCAAGTTCTGGTAACGATTATTAGAAGGTAAAGGAGTCAATACCGATGAATACAAAGATCACACTGCTCTTAGCCCTGATTTTATTGATTGTAATCGTCTTTGTTTCATGTGCGGCCAAGACGAATGATACGTCGACACAAGGTACATATAAAAAGATATCGGCTCAAGAAGCCAAAGAGATGATGGAAGCTCACCCAGATGCGATTATCTTGGATGTAAGAACTTCTTCAGAATATGCTGAAGGTCATATACAAAATGCAACACTATTACCCAACGAAACAATCTCCGCTACGCAACGTCCCGGTATGCTACCCGATCTGGATGCGATGATCCTTGTATACTGCCGGAGCGGCAACAGAAGTGCGCAGGCAGCAAAAAAACTTGTCGCACTCGGATATACTTCAGTGTATGATTTCGGTGGTATAGGTGGTTGGCCATATGGCATCGTGAAGTAGTCGGAGAAGGATGATATGAAAGATAAGATCCGTGAACAATTGAAGCGGCCTGTTGATTACGAACGGGATCCTGAATGGCGTGTGAAAACCTCACCGAAGCAGAAGAAAAAAGATCCTAAGAATCCCGGATTTGGTTTGAATCGTGAATACAGTTACCCTGAGGATGATGATTCAAATTCACGGTAATTAAAATTACCAGTCTTTCATTGTAAAGTGATTCAGCCTTTGATACAGTAATGGTGAGGGTGGTATCATGCAAAGAACATATCGATGGATTCTGTTAGCGGTTGTGCTTTTTATTACAGTTGGAGTAGGGTTCGCGGATGATGCAATTGCATCTGATCCACTGTATTACGAAGACGAAGAAGGCAAATATTGGGTAGACGGGGAAACCCTCTATCTTGAAGGCACCGATGGATACTCAGGCCAATTTTCAGAAGATTCGGGGTATCTTGAAACCGAAGAAGGCCTTTGGAAATTTGAAGGTGATTCGATGGTGTTCGAAGCTACCGATGGATCCGGTATGTACATGAGTACGAGCGGACCTCTTCGTTGGCCCGAAACACTATCAAACGTACCAAAACCTGAAGGTAATCTTGTTTTACAAATTGTCATGCCAGGTTATTATTCATATGCTTTTGATCCGGTCGATGATGCTGTTGCCCAGCGGTATGTCGGTATGTTACGTTCTGCAGGTTTTGAAGATGTCGATTACCCTGAGTTAGCCGAATTGATGCTCCAGGGTTCTTCCGAAGGAGTCGATATGGGTATTGTGTATATCGCGGTAAAGGGTGAGTATGCGGTAATGTTGCTTGCAAATGCCGAAGGATATACGATTTTCTTCCAACCAAGCTCTGATTTGACGTTATAAACGATTATGCCTTCAATCAATATCCTCGCGATGAATGGAGTCTCCAAGACATTGAAAGATGTTCCTCTTTTCGAATCAGTTTCATTTGGTATGGATGCCGGTGAGAAAGCGGGTGTGATAGGTACAAATGGAACAGGCAAAAGCACGCTGTTGAAACTCATAGGTGGCTTGATGCAAAGCGATACGGGGACGATTGCCAAATCCAGGGAGATACAGATAGGATATCTGCCGCAAGAGGTGCATTACAAACCGAATGATACGGTAATGGACTTTTTTCTAGCCGAAACGCATCCTTCGATCATGTTGTTATCTCGATATGTTGAAGCATTACGTACCGGAGATAACGACCTGCTGACTACGCTTTTACTCCACATTGAACATACAGGGGCATGGAATATGCAAAGTTCATTCATCTCTCTTTTGGATGAGTTGGACGGGCCCGACCAAGATGAGAAAATGGCTGTTCTTTCAGGTGGAATGCAAAAAAAGGCAGCATTGGCTCGTGTATTGGCTACCAATAGCAATTTGTTGCTTCTCGATGAACCTACGAATCATTTGGATATCCGGACGATAGAATGGTTGGAGAACTATCTCATTTCTATGCAAGCAGCTTGCATTTTTGTTAGTCATGACAGGTATCTGTTGGATACCGTCTGTACAACGATTTTAGAAATTGATAACAAAAGGTTGTATCATTATCCGGCAGGCTATCAACGCTACTTGGAAATGCGTCAGCAGCGTTTGGACGCACACCAACAATACCAACAAAAGTTGCAAGTAATTCTAAAAAAGGAATTGGAGTGGATGCAGCATCGTCCGAAAGCAAGAACTGGCAAAGATACTGGTCGGATCAAAAGGATCTCCCAGATGCAACTGCAAGTCACTAACGGTTCCAAAGGAGCGCAGACAGAGTTTTCTTCAGTCCATCGGAGATTGGGAAAGAAAATTCTTGAATTACAGGATATTACGAAATCATTCGATGGAAGGGTGGTCTTGCAACCATTTTCCCATACATTTTCCAAACATGATCGGATCGGTATCGTGGGGCCAAACGGCTCAGGTAAGACCACCTTCTTTGATGTTATCGCAGGAAGGTTGGAAAGTGACTCGGGAAGTGTTGATGTGGGAGTAAACACAGTCTTCGGTTATTATGATCAACTGGAGCGGGACATGAATCGGAACCAGATCGTAATTGAATATATTGAAGAAATCGCCCAACGATTCTTCATCGGTAGCCAACAGGAGTTAACAGCTTCTCAATTTTTGGAGCATTTTGGATTTGAACAATCTTTCCACCGAATACCGATTGGCATGTTGTCAGGTGGAGAACGGCGAAGATTGGCTCTGATAGGAATCCTTGCCCATGCTCCGAATTTCTTATTACTCGATGAACCGACCAATGACCTTGATCTTGATACATTGTCCCGTTTTGAAGAATATTTGAAAAACTTTAACGGATGCATGCTAGTGATTTCACATGACCGGGCGTTTTTGGATAAGGTTACGACCATGACGTTTGCTTTCGATGCCGATGGAGCCATTACGGCATTCGCGGGGTCCTATGGCGAATGCAGCGAAGAGATCAAAGAATATGCAAGTACATCAACAGTCCGGGATACCGGATCGAAGGAGCACAAGAGAACAGACGTGCCTAAGAGAATGAACGCGAGACCGACTTTTGCTCAAAAAAAGGAATATGCAGAAATCGAAACGAAAATAGCTGAGCTGGAGAGTGAGCGTGAAACTCTGGAGATGGAATTCGGTTCTGCTACTGTGGACGTGACGCAACTCGGAGAACTTTCAAAACGCTATCAATATGTGAATGATATGCTTGATGATCTTATGATTCGTTGGGAGGAGCTTGCAATATTGATTGATTAGTTGAAAAAGTAGGAACGGTGCGTTCGGTCCCCCGCGTCTAGCATCAAACTTGTAGCCATCCAGCCTGTCAGTCGACCGATCATGCGTACAATCGCCTTTCACCAAGTCCGAATCGTCACCATGCAGAACCACGGGTATTACATACCCACGGTTTAACTTCCGTTTAGAAAGTACAGTGAAATCAAATAAAAGGCAATATGATTTTGAAATTATTTTAAAATAATAATTTATCGATAGAGATGAAAATACATGACTTTTATTCACTAGTTATTGCAAGGAATGGTAAATGATGTTACCGTATTTCATCTTTCGGGTAATTCGGAGGTTCCTTTGGCAACATTGCTGGTTTCTTGTCCATTGAAAGAATATCACAAAGCTGCCATCGAAGCTGTCATTCCTGATTGGGAGATCGTCTTTTGTACTCCGAGTACGATTGATATGGATGTGCTTTCACGGGCGACTGTACTATTCGGGTACGTCAAACCAGAACTAGTACTAAAAGCTCCCAACCTCAAATGGCTACAACTATCTATTGCCGGTTTTGATAGATTTGTCGGTATCGATGCTTCTTTCAGGCTCACATCAGCGGTCGGTGCCTATGGGAAAGAAGTCGCGGAACATTTGCTTTCCATGACACTGAATATCATCAAATCACTCCATTTATACAGGGACTCACAACGTGAACACCATTGGAGCTCTTCTTTCCCCAAGAAAACACTTGAAAATTCAACGGTCATGATAGTGGGAACCGGTGATATTGGTTCACGTTATGCTCGATATGTAAAAATGCTTGGAGCTAGGACGATAGGAATAAACCGGTCAGCTGATTCAGATTCGGAATACTTTGATAGCCGATATACAAACTTTGAACTACCGAATGTCATACGAAAAGCCGATATTATCGCAATCACATTACCGCTTTCGCAACAGACGGAAAAGCTTTTCGATCTGGCTTTGCTCGAATGTACCAATCCCAATGCGATATTGCTCAATGTCGGCAGGGGGAAGGTAATCGATACGGGTGCTTTGCTCACCATGCTTGAACGTGGATGGTTTTTCGGTGTCGGTTTGGATGTTGTCGATCCGGAACCTCTTGCACCGGATCATCCGCTGTGGGATTATGAAAGGGTAATGATAACTGGACATGTTGCCGGGAACATCAATCTTCCCGAGACGCTAGACGCAGTGGTAGAAATATTGCTGGAAAATCTTGCAAGGTTTACACTTGGCAAGCCATTAAAAAATGAAGTGGATGTAGCCACTGGTAGCACATTGGAGCCAACATGAAGGTAATGGATCGCTTGAGGAACACTCCTCGTTATGATATGGACCGTCCCCCCAGAAGACAGATGAATATACTTAGGCCGCTCACCTGGCTGCTGAGTTACCCAGAGGTGTGGTTACATAAGTTAAAGATCAACAAAGTTGGAATGGACGGTATAAAACCGCCGTTTCTTTTACTCTGCACGCATCATGCATTCATCGATTTTAAAGTAACTACCGCAACATTGTTTCCTAACCGTGCTAATTATGTTGTTGCGATTGATGGGTTCATAGGACGCGAATGGTTATTACGCTCTGTCGGATGTATTTGCAAACGAAAGTTTACCAATGACCTCAACACCGTACGCCATATCAAGAAAGTGCTTCATGATCAGAAGGATGTGTTGGCGCTCTATCCTGAAGCCCGTTATTCGTTAGCAGGAACGACCGCGGTACTTCCCGCATCATTGGGAAAGATAGTTCGGATGCTGAAGGTTCCTGTCGTCGTGTTGAATATGCACGGTCATTATCTTAATTCACCATGTTGGAATTTGAAAAAACGTGGGAATCGCATCGAAGCCGACATGACATGTATCCTCACACCGGAGAAGATTGAGAAAATGCCGGTTTCAAACATCAACCATGTTATTCGTGAAGCCTTTGAATATGATGAGTTCCGTTGGCAAAAAGAACATAATATCGTGATTGATTACCCTAAGAGGGCAGAAGGGCTTCACAAGGTACTCTATCAGTGCCCTCATTGCCTTACTGAATATAAGATGGAAACCTCAGGGGCGCTCCTCAAGTGCGGTAATTGTCATAAAGAATGGGAGATGGGAGTTTTGGGAGATTTGAAAGCTGTCCGTCCTGCACATGATGAACAATCCCTACATACTGAATTTCCCCATATTCCCGATTGGTATGAGTTCGAGAGACTTCAGGTGCGTGATCAGGTTGAACGTGGAACTTATAGGTATGAAATACCCGTGTATGTTGAGGCGCTTCCCAATGCCCGTGGTTATATTCCGATGGGAAACGCTACGTTGACCCACGATGCGGGCGGCTTTGTTCTTGAAGGCGTGTTTGAAAATGAAGGTTTCAGATTGGAGAAACCCGTACTCTCAATGTATTCTTGCCATATCGAATACGAGTACTTTGGTAAAGGTGATTGTATCGACCTGTCTACGCTTGACGATACCTATTACATTTATCCGAAGACTCCCATGTGTTCTGTAACGAAAATTGCTCTTGCTACTGAAGAGCTGTTTGATAACTTGGCGAAGATGTCATTACGGGCTGAAGCTTAAGAACACTGTTGATCGCAAATCAGATCCGGATCTATTTCTTCTGCCAATTGAATCAAATCAGATGGACGCATTTGTAAACCCTTTGCAATCTTCTCAACCATCAAAATCGATGGAATATGGATTCCGTTGAGAATTTTATAGAGGTATGAACGACTAATACCAATACGGTTGCATAACCGGAGTTGCGTGATGTTACCACTTTGCATCTGGTGTTTTATAGCTGCGATCAAATCCATGTAAACATTGTATCACAATTCTAATGAAAATTCATTAAATATAATCATATAAAGGAATTATATACATTTTGTATATATAATTCCTATCTAAATACCGCTAATAAGGCAAACTTTGAACCTTCTGGATATATACTGCGTGTACTAACGCTTCAAAGCCACTTGAATGGCTCTGAAGCGTTACCCCGTTGGTTCTCAAGTGATACCGTACGCATGAAGTTACTTCGGCAATATTTTGGCTCGTATCGGATCTGTCTTGGATCTGGGCATTATAACGATTCGGTGCACGATGACGGAACTGAAAAACACGGAAAACAGATCTGACTTAGTGCATGAAAAAGTGGTATGAATAAGGCTTCTATTTGTTTTTACATAAACTAGTTATTGACCATTTTCTAACAACTTAACTGCGGAAGCCAAGAACGAGTGAAACCCCAGGTTCAGTATGAGATGACAAAGTCTTTCATAGAAGGCAAAATAATGGTGTTATTACTGATAGCAGGATCTTATTCATCTTGGCCTAAGTGTCGCTTACCTCGTTCAAGCAACTGCAATACCGCCAATTCCCCTGTCACCCTGGGGCCCTCCACCACCAATTTTTTCATGTCACTCTCTATTTTTGCTCTCACAATCCATCAAGGCTTCAAGCAGTCATGATCGAGAAAAAACAAATCACCCACGACATTGAAATGCGCAATGAAAGCACCATTAAACATATTTCAGCTCTCTGCAAGTGACAATATTAAAGTGTAGCTTTCTATTAAAGTTGACATAAAAAGTTCATTGCTTCAATCAATAAGGACAAACGCGGTATTGAGTAGTATTTGTTTTTCTGCAATGAAAGCAACATATGAGCCATACATTCTCGGGTCCTCCTCGCAATATCGGAATATCCTTGATTCCATACAGTCCTTTTGGTGAACACATTGAAAATGGGGCAGCCAGACTTCCTTTTGAAGTGCTGTAAGGATTTATGTGGTGTTTCCATTATCGCATGGATTGAAGTATGGTGGGCAAAGAAAATATGCGGCTACTTACCTTTTCAGACGAAGGATGCGTGTGAATCAGAGATGATGGGCTGATGTAAAACTTATAATCGACAAAATATCATATACCGAATAAACTGGGTGTAGGAGTATGATTTGTGGAAATCGTTGCATTCTGGCTGAATATCGTAGGATTTTCTCTCCTGTTCGGGACCTTTTTTCTGACCCTTGTTTCCAGAAAGACAAATCGCCACATCATGTTCGACCAGTATCTTTGGTACATTGGTCTTTCGTGGATGTGGTTTCTCTTCCAATTCATCGGGTTTGTCTACCTGACGGTGTTGAAGCGGGAAGCCCGTTCCATATTGACGGTCAACACGCTGATTCGCTATGCGTTCACAATCATGGTGTTCCATCGGATTCCGTTGTTTCTCGATACCATCATCACTGGCGCGATTTCGAAGGATTCTAAAAAAATCTCCGTCATTGTAGGTTGCGGGACCCTTGGATTGCTGATCTTTTTGGGATTCCTCCGTTCGGTGGTGATCGGTCCCTATGTCACCGTGCTTTTCAACGCTTTGGTGGGCAGTTCGTTTCTCTATGCTTTTGCCCGCATCCGCCAGCAACAGTCCTACCGAGCAAAAAGAATGCGTTCGTTCTTGGTGATTTCGTCAGTTGCCTTCTTGTTTTTCAGCTGGTACGCAATCATTTTCAACGTGTTTCCAAACCTGCACAGGCCTGGGTTCGACCCCTTCGTTTCTGCGGTGTATATCATCGTATGGTGCCTGAACGATGCGATGATTTACCTACGTGAATTTTCCTCCATCGGCATCAGGGAAAGAAATCAGATGGATAATTTCCATGATCGGTACAAGCTCTCCGAGAGGGAACAGGAGATAGTGAGATTGCTCGTGGACGGCATGTCATACAAGGAAATCGCATTCCAACTGTCGCTCTCCCCAAGAACCGTCGAAACGCATATCTACCGAATATTCAAAAAGTGTTCGGTATCGACAAAACTCGAGTTGATCAACAAGATGTTCCCGTTACGTAATCCTACGTAATGATTGCATATTGCTATTTACGTAATAATTCGGACTATTAACCATTTCCACAGAATCGTAGTGTCTCGCTCAGGAGGCATACATGAAACGATTCAGATGTTTTGTAAGATTGGTTCTCAAATTTTTTGGTTGTAAAGGTCGACAGTATCCTGATTTCGAAGAAGGATATTGTGAGCGAGATGCGAGCCTTGATGGCGCTAGGTTCTTCATCAGCCTTGAATCCAGGGACAGCCGATTCCTTTCGAGTATCCCGGAGGTTCTGACCTGTCCTGGAAGAATGCGATAGGGTAGGTTCGGAATTCAACGGTCATCCATCCGGAATAGACCGGGGGTACGTCCCGCGTACGAACGGGCAATTCATCCATTCGTTGCAACAGTTTTACTTACCTTGCAATTTAACTGGATTCCGCTCCCGGGTTCTGTTCGGTACCTTAAAAAGGAGGAGAATCATGAATGGAGAAATGATACTGCTTTTAGCCCCGCTCGTGGTGATGGAACTGATTTTAAAGGCGGTGTGCCTGAAAGACTGGATGAAACGGGAATCCCTGAACGGTTTATCAAGAACAGCCTGGCTGTTGGTCTTCCTGTTCGTGAACCTGCTGGGTCCGGTGGCATACCTTGTATACGGGAGAAAGTATCATGGCAATGATTGAAGTTGATCACATTACAAAACGATATCGGGAGGTTGATGCTTTGAAAGGGATTTCCCTGTCGGTACGACAAGGGACTGTCTTCGGATTCCTCGGTCCAAATGGTGCTGGCAAAACAACGTTGATGAGAATCCTTGCCGGTCTCATCGAACCCACCTCGGGAAACTTCAGAATAAATGGCGTGGCAAATGAAGCTATGAAGAAGCATGTCGGGTATCTTGCCCAACAGCCTTCATTCTATCCGTGGATGACCGGAAGGGAGCTGCTGAGGTTCTCGGGCAAACTTTATGGGATGGCTTCCACCGAGATAGAACAAAGAATTTCTGAATTGCTCGAACTGTGCGGTATGCAGCACGCGGCGGATAGAAAAATCGGTGGTTATTCCGGAGGAATGCTTCAGCGGCTTGGCATCGCACAAGCAATTCTGCACCGGCCAAGGGTCACGTTGCTGGACGAACCTGCTTCCGCCCTTGATCCTGTGGGAAGGAAGGATGTCTTGGACTTGATCACTCGGTTGCGAGAAGAGACGACCATTTTCATGTCCAGCCATATTCTCGAGGACGTCCAGCGTGTGTGTGATGAAGTCGCGATCATATCGCAGGGATCGATCATACTCCACGAGAACATGAAATCGCTGCTGGAATCCCATGCGCGACCATACATGAGTTTGAGATTCGCCACTTCATCAGGCGCTTGTGCATTCCTTACCCTTTTGGAAAGCCAATCGGTTGTGGGTGTCGTCGAATCGGACTTTAAGGTGGCCATCGCAGAGGCAGATTACCATAAAAAGTATTCACAGATTATGAGGATGCTTGCTGAACACGATCTGCAATTGGACAGCATCAGCAGGCAAGCCGAAACGTTGGAGGATGTATTCATGCATCACATAAAGGAGGAGCGTAAGCATGCATAGCCATATAAACATTCTTCTGGCGAAAGAAGTGACCGAAAGCTTCCGTTCCCATCGGTTTTTAATATGGACCATCATTTGTGGATTCTTTGGTATCCTCTCGCCGCTCTCGGCGTTTTATATGCCGAACATTCTGGCATTGATCGGTTCAACCCAGAATATCGTGCTCACCATGACCGAGATCACTTATCGCGACGCTGTCGATCAGTACGTGAAAAACTTCACGCAGCTCGGTTCGATCCTCATGATATTCCTTGCAATGGGCAGCGTTGCCGGGGAAAAAGCCGACGGTTCGCTGCAATTCCTGGTGGTCAGACCGATAACATACCGTTTGATTCTCTGCTCGAAAATGCT
>JAAYIV010000022.1 GCA_012523305.1 Spirochaetales bacterium | reverse complement strand
GACGTGTATGAAAAAAGTGCTGTTGTTGCTCGTTGTGGTGCTCATCGCTACCATGTTCACCGGTTGTGTGGAAGTTATTCACCTCGTATCGATAAAAGATGGTGTTGTCAGCACTAGTGTTCGTTATACGGTACAGAAAGCTTTATTTGATATGCTCGCAGCTTTTTCTGGTGAAGCAATAGACTACAGCGAGATCAACGATATCGGAGAACAAGCATTCTCGAATATTCCTGAAGCTGTTGCGACAATCAAACCGATTAATACACAGTATGATTTCGGTGCGGAAATCTTTATTTCAGGACATCCCGATGCGTTGCACTCAATCAGCGATGAAACGATAATCTTCGTACCCGAAAAAGTTGAACATCGATACATCATCACCATTCCGATGATGGGAGAGGATGGTGTCGATGAGGACGAAGCTGAGTTTTTAGCCGGATCAAAGTACCGCCTCATCGTAAGTCTCACAGACGACTTGAAACACATCGGTGATGCCAATGTGTATATTGCTGATTCAAAAACCGATAGGTACGAATATGAATTAGAAGAAGCCGATGGTCTTTCGATAACCGTGCAAGATGCGATCATGTTGGTGGAAATACCCATGATGATGTTGTTTGCCGGTGAAGAGGCCATAGTGGTTGAATTAACATAACGGTTTTTATCAGTAGTAATGTATTCGGATATGTAGAAACTCACTATGGGATCATTAAACAGGTTCTGATCTCAATTATTTTCCTGTATCTCCAGGATGGTATTGTATATACTGCAAATAACTGAGGGGGGTCCATCATGAGTGAGAAACACGTCGTGGTCATAGGAGCAGGGATAGCGGGATTGTCAGCCGCCTCCTATTTGTTGCGCAATGGGTATCGAGTTACCATAGTGGAGCAACATACAGCACCCGGGGGATTGTGCACTTCATGGAACCGCAATGGATACACGATAGATTACTGTGTACATTGGCTTATGGGATCCAAAGCCGGAACTGCCATGCATTCCATATGGGAAGAGCTCGGAGCTTTCAACAATAAGGACGGGTCAAGAGTCCCGATCGTACATTTTGATGAGTTTTCCACCATAGGGTTATCAGACGGATCTTCGATTTGCCTCTATAGCGACCTGGAAGCATTAAAGAAAGAATTGTTACGAGTAGGGCCAGAGGATAAAAAGGAAATCGAGAAACTCTGTATTACTTTGAAACAGCTTGGAGCCCTTACGAATAACGTGAGATCATCCCATGTGTCATTTACGGAATATCTGGCAAATGGATGTTCATTAGTAGGGCAAATGATTGCGATGATGCGGCAACTTATTCCGATGGGTACATACGTACAACGTTTTAAAAACCCTTCTATCAGAGAGATGTTGCTCGCTGAGATTCCAAGTGATTGGAGTCTGATTGCATTTACCATGGGACTTGCCCAACAGCATGTGAAAGCTGCCGGTTATACGATCGGAGGATCTTTGAATATGGCAATGAATATTGCCAGGGTTGTCGAACAACTTGGAGGGATCTTCCGTTACGGGACAGCGGTGAAAACGATACGAATACGAGAAAGTTCCGCTACCGGTGTGGTGTTATCAGATGATACTGAAATAGATGCTGATTTTGTTATCAGTGCCGCCGATGGCCATCAGACGCTCTATTCGATGCTCGAAGGGAAATTCATTCCAAGAAAATTCCAAAAAGCTTTCACCGATTACCCATTGTTTCCCTCTACCATCCACATCGCTCTCGGGATGGATCGAAACTGTTCGGATATCCCTCATGGCTTTACTCCGTATTTTCCCGATCCAATCCAACTGGCTGACGGGACAATCGTTGACAGATGCCTTGTGAATGCATATCACTATGATCCAACATTGGCTCCTGAGGGAAAGACGTTGCTTACAGTGCTTATCAATACATGGGAAGGTCTTTTTTGGAGCCGGATGGCTAATGAGAGACCCCACGAATATACAACTGAAAAGAAGCGGATTGCTGAAGAGGTGATCGGCAGGCTTGAGCACATCCTGGGAAATTTCTCCCAGCATGTTGAGATGATCGATGTGTCGACACCGCATTCGGTGATTCGCTATACAGGCAATTGGCAAGGCAGCTTCGAAGGGTTCGCGCCGACAAACGTCACGTTGAAAACACGATTACCGAAAATCATTCCGAATCTACATAATTTTGCAATGATAGGACAATGGACCGCCCCGGGCGGAGGCTTGCCGACAGCTGCAAAGGATGGTCGGGATATCGCAAAACATATGTGTAAAAGCGATGGCAAGGTATGGACAGCTGTCCTCCGTTAATGGTTCGAACAATTTTTCGATCTCGCTCTTGACCTTTACGCTACGTTAAGGTGTATCGTCGTGGCATGGATGACGAGAAGAATATGATGACGATCTTGGATGTCGCGGCATTGACAGGGCTTACTACCAGAACTCTCCGTTGGTATGACAATATCGGATTGGTCGTCCCTGAAAGGAAAAAACAATCGGATTACCGGCTATACCGGCAAGAAGATTTGAAAAAACTTCAGCAAGTGCTCTTTTTCAAAGCATTGGGATATTCGCTTGCCCAAATCAAGATGATTCTCTTGCATCCTGGCTTTAATAGAAAAGAAGCCTTGGAGAAACAAATGGAATTGCTTAAAGAGAAGCGAAAGAACATGGACATGATGATCAAGACCATCGCACTAGCTCTTGCTGAAGAGAATGGAGCATATGAGATGAATGATAAGGAACGCTTTAAAGGCTTTGATTTTTCAAAGAACCCATATGAAAAAGAAGCTCGTGAAACATGGGGGAATGATGCTGTTGATTCGGCCAATGTCCGTCTTGAAACACTGCAAAAAAACGAGAAGGCAAATGTGGCAAGTTCCATGGAACACCTGTTTGCTGAATTGGCGTTGATTCGCAATACTGATCCCACATCTTCGGTCGCCCAAGCAGCAATCGGAAAATGGTTTGAACTGGTTAATACGATGGGAACCTATACTCCGGAAATGTTTGCGAACCTAGGCCGCATGTATATCGATGACAAGCGATTCGCAAAAAACATCGATATGTATGGTACGGGTCTTGCACGATTCATGTGTGATGCGATGCAAGCGTATGCTCGCACACTGTCAGGGAAATAACACTAGATACACAAGCAAATCCTGATCAGAAACAAACGATGTTATGCTTGAAGAAGCCACATGCAAAGCTTCCTGTCTTGGATATCCATAGATGCCCGCACTGATCAAAGGGAAAGCAATTGAGTGACACCCCAGCTTAGTTGCGAGAGCCAGTGAATTAACATAACATGATCGCAACAAGCGTTCTTCACCATGCTTGCCGTCAACATATACCGGCCCGGGGGTGTGGATGATATAGTTTGCCGTAAGATTGAAAGCTTCGGTTGCAACAGCATCTCCTGTCGCGCAGTAGCCGATACGATCACAAGCTAGCTGAAGCTGCATTGTTCCCGCCGCATGGAAAATAGCACCGCAAACACCGCCTCCGGCTTTTAACCTAGTATTGGCTGCATTAACGATAGCGTCTACTTCCATGGTAACTATGTTGTTGTGCACTATGTGAAATGGCATGACATCTCTCCCATGAGATTTAAACAGTATAACACGAGATTTCAGCATCTGATTCTGACTGCAGATTAGTTTTAAAAACCTTAGACTGTCGATAGTCTTTGTTCCACGGTCTATGTATATTAGGGTAATGGAACTGCTGAAGAAACTTAATTATAAGGGAAGCAACGGTGTATGGATCATTGGTGCACCTGTAGAATTCGATCCAATACAGGAAGAGATCCGTAGGGTTGTCCCTGTCAAAACGGCATTGACCGATGGTGAGACCGTGACATTTGTACTGGTGTTCATTACAAGTAAGGCTGAACTCGAGGTGATAGTACGTTCCATTACTATTCATCTCGATGAACAGACAATCCTTTGGTTCGCGTACCCCAAGAAATCTTCCAAGCGTTATAAGGCAGATATCTCCCGTGATATCGGGTGGGAGCCTTTGGGAACGTTGGGGTATGAACCAGTGCGTCAAGTTGCAATCGATGCTGATTGGTCAGCATTGCGCTTTAGACCGGTGAAGCATATCAAGACATTGACCAGAAATGCCTCAATGGTACTCAGTGAAGAAGCGAGGCATCGTCTAAAAGAGCACTGAACAAAATGCAATGGAGCATATCATCTGTGTGCTTTGGTATGCTTAGGCTCGGTTAGATAGAGGATGAATACACCGATTGCACCAATAATTGCGGTTATTCCGACTAAGACCCATAGCACACCAAGACCGTGACGTGAGCTGACTTGTCCTCCGATCACCGGGGCAATTGCATGGCCTGTACCCATGATGACCGGTAAAATGGCACTGAATCTAGCCCTGTGACTCATCGGAGTGTTATTCGCTATGTAATAGTGTGTGTTGGTTGCATCGACAACCTCACCAAGCGTATAGACAACTGTTAATAGGTAAAACCACAAAGGTGTTCGAGCCAAGCCCATGCATGCAAAACCAAATGCGTATAAAACACCTGCCAATGCGATATTCCGAAGCGGATGAGATTTCTTTAGCGCCATAACGATGAATGCGTTGCTACACACAACGACAACTGCGTTCAAGGACATCATAGTTCCGTATAACGTCGCACCGGCTTTTCCGAACAAACGGGTAGTGTAAAGCGGCAATGCAAACAACGATTGGCTATACGTGAAACTAAAAAACGTCACGCAAACGGCTAGTAATAACAATCTTGGGCGCGAAAACAAGGCTTTGAAAAGTCCTCCAGGGTGTGCTTTCTCAGTCGAATTGCTCTTAAAACTCGCTTCTATTGCCGCTTGGTCAGGTTTCGATTCCGGAACTGAAAAAGCAACGAAGATAATCGATATGGTCGCTGCTATTGCATTCCCGAAGAATAACCACTGGGGAGCCTTATAAAAGAATAATCCGGCGATTACCGGTCCCAGGGCAAAGCCTAGGTTGTGCCCCAGATAATTCAACGAAAAACTTGCCTGGCGGTTTTCTTGATCGGTCACGTCAGTCATCAGGGCACTTCTGGCCGGATCGGTCATTCCATCGAATAGCAGGTTCATGAGGATAAAAAATGGGACTAATTGGGAATTGCCCAGAAATCCACAGACGACAAACATGCAGCTGGCCAATAATTGTCCGATAACCATCACTCGTTTTCGTCCGATTTTGTCTGCCAGCTTTCCACCGATAAACGAGCCCGGAAGATATGCTAACGCTGCTACGGACATGAATACTCCGGCCCATGCATCAGTGTATCCTAAATGCTGTGTAAGCAGCAGGACCAAGAACGGGTACACGAATATCCCGACTCCATTCATGATCGTTGCAACAAAGAGGACGTATACTGGGCGGGGAAGACCTTTGTAAAGCGAGAACATTCCCCTGAAATCATTAGCTCGTTCAGACATGAGGTGAATTCTAATTACATCATACGATCATAGCAACAGGGGAAAGGTATATTTTTGATATATCAGATGTTGATTACCTATCAATTCACATCCCGCATTGCCGTATCCGATATGCTGATGGGTCATAGCGATCGATTAAGAAGTGTGTATGTTCAGGCAATTGATTCTTAATCGACCTACAGCTTATTTATGACTTTTTTCTGGCATTTTTAATTATCAAGCCAAAGATAAAAAGAATAATCCCAGAAACCAGAAAGATAATTGGCATCACATACATTTCTGAGAAGGTGAAACTCATGATACTTTGACTCACCGAAGTAGCAATAGGCAGCGATTCAAAATCAAAACCGACCAAGCTTTCCATCCTGGCAAGTTTCGAGAAATAAGAGGTACCGATGAGAAACAGGGTACCGGCGAGCAATGTGCTGATACCAAACCATTGGAAGCCTCCACCGACTTTCCAAAACAGCACACATATTAATAAAAACACCAAGATGACCACGATCACAAGAAGTCCGAATAACAGTTTTGCCGTGGTAAGGTACCCAATGATCAACTCAAATGTTCCAGGAGCGGAATCGTTAATAATATCTGCAATTACCACTGATTCGGGTAATCCCAATTGATCAACTATCTGTGTTGAGATAACTGGTATGTAAGCCCGTGGAGCTTTGAACATCGCTAGAAGCTCAGCATCGGAGAACTTTTCCAATTCAGCGGCGATATTGCTCTCGATCTGACCCAATTTTTGCTTTAAGTTAATCGCGACACTAAGTGAACCCTGTTTGCCGGTAAGGAAGTTCACCACGTCATCAGTAATCATTACTGTCTGTTCTTCAATCCATTGTTCATCCAAAGCACTGGCAATTGCATTGGTGATGAGCATAACCTGACTGTCCGCTGCTGCTTTCTCAGCCGGGTTTGTGATTGTCTTACCTCCGGTCACGCCATCGCGAGCAATCGCGGAAATCATGTTCTCCAGTTCCGTGTGAAGCGTATCTGGCAGATTATAATCACCAATTACAGAATGGTAATACTGCTGATCCAACAGTGTAGCGTTGAGACCACGATAGGCCATGAATGCAAGACTGTACGCGATGAATACCACTGTTAATAGACCCAACACGATAATTTTAACGGCTTTCACAAAGTTCCTCCTTCATTTCCAGTTACGCACCATTTAAGTCGTTCTGCCGATGATGGATGAATCAAGTGCAAATAACATATTTATTACATCGTGAATCAGCCCTCACGACAAGTCAAGGAACATTCTAAGAATTTTTATCATGGTTCTTGCTACTGCATTACGTGGGTTGTTTACCGATGTATGCAAGTATGCCTCCGTCTACGTATAACACATGGCCGTTGACAAAATCACTGGCTTTAGAGGCTAAGAACAGTGCCGGGCCGACCAGGTCATCAGTAGTTCCCCAACGTTCGGCAGGGGTCTTCGCGACGATGAACGAATCAAACGGATGCCGAGTCCCGTCAGCTTGGCGAACTCTCAGCGGTGCGGTTTGTGGTGTTGCGATGTATCCGGGGCCTATGCCATTACATTGGATATTGTACCTTCCATATTCACTGCAAATATTTCTTGTCAGCATTTTAAGACCGCCTTTGGCTGCTGCATAGGCACTGACTGTTTCTCGGCCAAGTTCACTCATCATAGAACAAATGTTGATGATTTTTCCACATTTTCGTTCAATCATCGAGGGTAAAACGGCTTTCGCTACTATAAACGGAGCGGTCAGATCGATATCAATCACTTTCCGCCATTCGTCTGCCGACATTTCGTGCATCGGAATTCGTTTGATAATCCCCGCATTATTCACCAAGATATCCACGGGTCCCAGATCCGATACGATGCGAGTCGCAGTCTCAGACACCGCGGTCTCATCAGTGACATCGCATACATATCCCATCGCATCAATACCAATTTCTCTGTATGCTGCCAAACCTTTGTCTACCAGTTCTTGATTGATATCATTGAAAGCAATCTTCGCTCCGGCTTTGGCATACGCATTGGCAATGGCAAACCCGATTCCGTAACTTGCTCCAGTAATCCATGCAATTTTCCCTTCCAATGAAAACATATTCTGAAAATCTTTCATAATTTCCTCCTAATTTCTATATGTATCCGAGCCAACGTTCATTGATCCAAAGAATGTCAGGCCGTGTAAGGATCGATTGCTTATTATTGTATTGTCGTTGATGCTTCAATCAAATGATACATGGTATTTCCAAGAATTAACATAGTAATTTCTCACGTATTGTTATATCAATACGTTCTTCTGTTGGCCGGTATTACAGGATACATAACTGCCTCACCTCGTTTTACACATCCTCGAGCCAATCAGTAATACGCGTCAGGCATGTTATGATTCACATGCATATGTCTGACCCTATTCCGTATTGGGAGAAAGTAATCGACCGGACCGTAATTAACAGCATCCACTGCATATTATTTTCACATTTGGCTATCGTATTGCCAACTAAACGCCTTAACGGGAAAGGATATGATGCAATAAGCTTAAGATTTAATAAGAAAATCCATCATCAATGTGTATGGTTTTGATGATGGATCTATAAAACCGATTTAATATTTGATTGAACATGAGCAAACCGGCTAATCGTTTGGCGTCGATACCAATCCCATGGCTTTTAGCAGATAGTTCGCAAGTGCTATTCTTTTTGGTTCATTTCTCTCAAAGCCATCTTTGCATTGCTATAAAGAAGTAAAGCAAGAAGTAAAACAAGAATAATCGAGACCGGCCGTAATAGTATGTGCAAGAACATCCGGTTGAAAATTGGGAAGCATCCGGGCGATACGGTGCATGTAACGATACAGGAGCGCTCATAACGCCTCTTATGAAATCGACGGAGAGCTACGTAAAACCGTTATGAGAGCATAGTACCTTGCTCATTCTTTCGGTGGATCACCGTTTTAACCGGATGTTTGCTCTTACCGGTCAAAGGGTCATATTCAAACTCATATTGCATATGTGATCCTAGAGCGGCTAGATGAAGAATCCGACCGTCGATATAACAACATTTTTTGAACAACTTACCATTATTTGACTTCAGAGAAATTCCTGAAGCCAGTTTGTTCATATCTTCACTGCTATTTGATATCCGCTTCCCGGTGAATGGGCAAAAAACCGGTTTAAGATGCTCAGAAGAAATAACAGAATCATCGTTTTCAAAAGATACGGTGAATCTCATCTCATCACTATAGGAATACGTATATACCCTGAGATAATTTTTATTTTCCGTATTGATTTCCAACAACGGTTGATCCTCTTCCATACCACGATATGTTATCGACTTATCAATAAAAAGTCAAAACAGCGATAGGGTTGTTAAGCCCATAATTTGCCAAATACCATTTACCTGATCATATCTTGGGTTAATCAGAGCCGCGTAAAGTTTCTTCAAGATGAAATTACGGACCTGTTACCTTTTTTATTTCACAAACTGTTATCCAAGACTTCCTCCTTATCTCTTTAAGCTCGCTATGGTGTAGTTAGAATAAAACCTTTATTTTTAATTATAGTAAAAATTTATTGCGACTCTGAGTAAGGCATGAAATAATATATCATCCTAGATTGAAATGATTATTAAAAGACAATTAATCAAATTAAATGGGAAAAAGGTAGGTGGTTCTATGGAATTTCGAAAACAACTCGCTGTTTTTTTCATGGTTCTCATTATCCTGACTTTCTCCACCTCGTGTATGTTGCTTGAAGAATCGTTAATGACACCATATCCCGAGATTTCACAAACAGATGTGCCTGTACAATCAGAAACACCATTTGTAGAAGGTCCAAAGGTTGACTGGTTGCTCACGGCGCAAGGTCTAGGAGCTACTGTAGGCGATAGGATTACCTTACGATTGCCACCAAATGGTTCTGCTTCCCGAGTGTGGGGAACAGGCCTTTATACTGCTGATTCGAGCATCGGAACAGCAGCAGTCCATATGGGATTGATCACTTTTGCATCAGGCGGTGAAGTAACTATTGAAATACAAGAAGGACATTCCTCTTATGTCGGTTCGATTCGCAATGATGTGGAAAGTACTTCCTATGGCGTATGGGGTCTTAGTTTTGCATTTATCGATCGTGATGGCAGAATTATTTCAACGTACAAGGAAATTAGCGCTACTCCTGTTACCGCGTCCGTCCCGGTTGTTTCTGTTGTAACTCCAGTAGAACAATCAGAAACGGTTTCAGTGGTCGATTGGAATACTAACGCACAAGGATATGAAGAATTTATCGGAAGCAGATATTCCTATACGCTGCCCCCTGATGGTCTTCCCGGTCGGGTGTGGGGAACAGATCTCTATACGAGTGACTCAAGTATCGGGACTGCAGCGGTACACGCCGGATTGATAAGTTTTGCTACGGGCGGTACGGTGACCATCGAAATTG
>JAAYIV010000133.1 GCA_012523305.1 Spirochaetales bacterium | reverse complement strand
TCACTGGTAAGACCGATGAATTCGTGGTTCATGTAATGGATCCATGTCTCTTCGTCTGCTGATTCCAATACATGCTTACGGCAATAGTAATCGGGTTGGATCGGTAAACGCGGTGTTGTCTTATACAATGGTACTTTGTAATCGTATACGGCAACCTTGATATCACTTCGAGGAATCCCTTTTGAAAGTATCACACTTACCAATGCATTCACTGTTTTGCCAGTATCGAAAATATCGTCGACTATCAAAATCTTGTCGCCGCTGCGCAAATGCTCGGGTGAATATGTCCAACCGTCGATGCGGACCTCGGATTCCAAGTGCATATTCTCATACGAACGGGCAACAACAGCCGCATAAAACACAGGACGATCGCCGGCTTGCTTACGGATAAGTTTATAATATTCGCTGAATACATTGCCCATATACGCACCGCCCCTCAAGGACACATAAATGATATCGGGAACGAAGTTGTCTTCCTTATACATTTTGTGGGCTAATTTCAACGCGCTGTCACGCAATTGTTCAGGACTTATGAATTCTTTGTTCATGCATGCCTCGTTAGTTTACTCCAAACTCGTCAGTATCTTTACCCCGTCTTCGGTGATGGCTATCGTATGTTCGAAGTGGGCTGAAGGTTTCCCATCCGCGGTAACAACTGTCCACCCATCATCCAAATGCCGAATATTTTTAGTTCCAAGATTAATCATCGGTTCGACCGCCAGTACCATGCCTGCCCTGAGCCGCACATTAGCACCGAACGGACTTACATAATTGGGTACCTGGGGATCTTCATGCAAGGCAAGGCCAACACCGTGTCCGCAATAATCGCGAACCACGGAAAACCCATTGGCATCAGCATGTTTGAACACCGCACCAGAAATATCATGCATGCGGGCATTCGGTTTCCCGGCTCCTTCGATTCCCAACACCAGGCATTCGCTTGTCACGCGAACAAGTTTCTTATGCTCTTCCTTAGCTTCACCGATGATATAGGTTCGTGCTGAATCACTGAAATAGCCGTTAAGATTGATACCCAGGTCAATACTCACCAAATCACCCTGGACGAGTTTTCTCTTACCTGGAATTCCATGAATGATCTGTTCATTTATCGATATGCAAGCCGAACCGGGGAATCCCATGTAATCGAGGAACGCAGGTGTCCCTTTATGGCGGACTATGAATTGATAACAATACGAGTCGATTTCTTTGGTAGTCACACCTTCGACAACCACGTGTTCGAGTGAATCGAACAACTCTGCCAGAAGATGGCACGATGCTTCGATGTGTTTGATTTGTTCAGGGGTCTTAAGATTTATCATTACGTATCCGTTTTTGCATGGAATCAAGGATGCCATTTATGAATTTGTAATTGACGTCGCTGCTAAATTCTTGGGATAATTTCACAGCTTCGTCAATTATTACGTGTCCGTGGATATCATTGGCATAGAGAAGGCAAAACACACTGAAACGTAAGATATTCCGATCCACAATGTCAATTTTATCCAAAGGCCGGTTGGTTGAAAATTCACTTATCAGATTGTCGATCTCTTCAAGATGTTCTACCGTACCTACGATCAGATAACGGGCAAAAAGCACGGCTTCCACTTCTATCGACTGGACTTCCAGATCAGACAGGCCGGGAAAACCTTCAGGGACAGTGTTGCCGAGTTCTTTGTTGAAATCCATGGCATACAACGTTTGAAGTGCAAGTTCTCTCCCTTTGTGTCTTGATTTCACCGCTTTCCCCCATCCCCTATTTATATAAGATTTCCAGGGTCGCTTGCTTTCTCAGTGAGTCTACGAGAGCGTTGATCGCATTGATATAAGCCTGTTGCTGGTTCGCTGATAAAAGTCGTTGCTGTATATAGGAGTAAACCGTGGTGGTTGAGTCTGGATTAATCGGATCCTGGATAGAAAGAAGTTTTGGTTCGGTATGGACGACAACCTTCACGATGTGGTATCCGCTTGTGCTTTCCAACACTCCTGATGGTTTTCCTACCGGTAATTCAAAGACCGCATCGAAAAAAGAGGTTCCAAGTTGTTCACGGAGTTCGGTGTTATCATATGATAGCCATCCGATATCCCCGCCTTTTGAAATCGAAGCCGTATCCTTGGAATATTTCGGAACCAGTTCTTCGAATGTATATGTCCCGTATCTGATCCATCTTGCAACCATATCCATATCACTTTTGACTTTTGCATTATCCGTTTCGCTGAATGGCATGAAGATATGGCTGATTCGGACATATTCGGGATTCATGAATGAAGTACGGTTTGTTCTGAAAAACTCTTGAATCTGAGTTTCAGTAGGTTCTCTGTAATCGGAAAGGACAGTGGATTGTGTTCCGCGAACGTAATTGTCGACCATCATCGATTCTTGCAAACTCTTACGATAACCTGCCATGTCCATGCCATAATTCTGCATGATCAATTGCTCAAATTGGGCATCGGTCAGCTTGGTATTCAATTGCTGTTCGACCGAAGCCTTCTGATAATCGAGCGTTTGCTTGATCGCAGTAGCGGTAACCGCATACCCGTCACGCTCCGCACCTTGCAACACAAGTTCGTCGTTTATCATGATATCGAGCACTTCGGCAGGAGTCACACTTGTTGTCGAACCTGCAGCACGCAATTCGGCTTGATATTCCGTTACCCTTGTGTTGAGCTGTTCAACCGTAATAACGGTACTCCTGATAAGATTCACCCGAGCAGCGATATCCGATTGTGCCGTTGTATTCGCACTGACCATTTGAGTCACTAAAAGTAATATAGTAAGCAGGATCACCGATTTCTTCATGTTTTAGCACTCCACTTTCAAGAAATTTTCAACCGTTTACCGACCTCTTTTGCAAAAGCACGGTTGGTCAGTACATCTGAATAGGTAAGATACATTCCCTGGCTCTCCATCACATGCATCAGTCTTTGGAGGGTCTTCATCACACGCATACCACGTTTGGGAACAAATGCAAAGCAGCGTTTACCGCTGATAGTACCCGCCGCTTTGAGAAAATCATCCACTTTTCTTGGAATTTTTCCTCCCCAAAACGAAATCGCTGAAGTCCCGACAACAAGATAATCATAAAACGAAACGATCTTACCTGCATCGGCTTGCATGTCGATCACATCGACAGTATGGCCTTGCATCTGCAACCCTTCAGCCAATCCGGCTGAAAGCTCTTTGCAACTCGTGCCACTTGATTCACAATACAGAACACAAACTCTCATAATGCATCCTTCACGAAACAGCAACGACCGCAGTGGTATCACGCGGTCGATGCTTGAATCTCAATTGTATGCAGAACTCGAAATTTAAACACTTTACGGGCTCTTAGTTCCACCATTCATTTTGGCCCTGCACCTGTTCGACGTTCACCACGTCTAAAAGAGAGTTGTCTGCCGGGCTTTTGTTGATTACGGCCAAGACTATTGCAAGGACAAGAAATGCTGTTCCCAAGATTGCTGTGACTCTATTCAAGACTTTTCCGGTCTGCGAGCCGAACGTCGAATCGCTACCCCCACCGAAAATGCCGCCAAGACCGGTACCGCTTTCGGTTTGAATGGCAACGATGAATACCAGCAGCAAGCTGGCAATCACAAACAGAATCAACAAAATGATACTTAATACTCCCATGGCAGACTCCAACTATCTAACAATCAGATATTAACACTCAATTAAATTTTGCGATAGGGACGAATTGATCAACAGTAAGCGAAGCTCCGCCCACTAACGCTCCATCCACATGCTCCATGGCCATAAGGTCCTTAACATTGGACGGTTTTACTGAACCACCATACTGTATTATCAACGATTCTGCAACACCTTTGGTATACATACTGCCAACAACCGCACGAATGTAAGCATGCGCTTCGTTGGCATCGTCAGGGGTTGCCGTCTTTCCAGTCCCGATCGCCCATACCGGTTCGTAAGCGACGGTTATCCGAGACATCTGCAATGCATCAACGCCCTTCAGGCCTTCGGTCACCTGACGATAAAGGATATCTTTGAGAATTCCTGCTTCACGTTCTGCCAATGTTTCCCCGACGCAAAAAATAACATCAAGGTCTTGCGAAAGGGCCAAGCGTATTTTTGCATTGACGATCGCATCGGTCTCACCATAGAGCGCCCTGCGTTCCGAATGGCCGAGGATTACCACAGACACCCCGACTTCCTTCAACATCTCAGCAGATACTTCTCCGGTAAACGCACCCGAAAGGTGATCGGCCATGTTCTGTGCTCCGAGAAGGATATTTGATCCTTTAAGCGCCTGTGAGACCGCGGGAATCGTTACAAACGGCGGGGCGACCAATACTTTTGATTTGCAATCGGCGAGTTCTTTTACCAATGCCGTAGCAAATTCTGCTCCTTTTGCTGGAGTCATGTTCATCTTCCAGTTTCCAGCGATGAATGCTTCTCTCATATTACATCTCCAAAGCTTTGATACCAGGCAATTCTTTGCCTTCCAGGAATTCAAGGGACGCTCCACCGCCAGTGGACACATGGTCTATTCTTTCTGCATATCCGAATTTGTTTACTGCAGCAACAGAGTCCCCCCCGCCGACGACCGTAGTTCCCGTACAATCAGCGACCATCGCCGCGACTTCCCGAGTTCCCTTGGCGAATGAGTCAAACTCAAATACGCCTAACGGACCGTTCCACACGATCGATCGGGCATGTGCCAGTTCTTCCTTAATCAATTCGAGGGTTTTTGGTCCCACATCCATGCCTAACATGTTATCCGGGATATCGATCGCATCGATGCCCACGGGTGAGGCCGCTTCGGAAAATTCTGTCGCACAGATGTGATCAACAGGGAGAATCACCCTTACATTACGTTCTTTTGCCTTGTCTAAAAAAGATTTTGCCACATCCAGGAAATCAGTTTCCAAAAGTGATTTCCCGACCGAATAGCCTTGTACCTTGAGAAATGTGTATGCCATGCCACCGCCAATAACGATTGCATCGCATGTCTTTGCCAAGGATTCCAAAACTGAAATCTTCGAAGAGACTTTCGAACCGCCGATGATCGCCACGAAGGGTTTGTCGGGACTTTCAAGCAAAGGAGCGAAGAATTTCACTTCTTTTTCTATGAGTAGGCCCGCAACTGACGGCAGATAATGAGATACTCCTTCAGTCGACGCATGGGCTCTGTGTGCGGTTCCGAAAGCATCGTTCACATATACATCACCGAATGCAGCAAGAGACTTTGAAAATTCAGGATCGTTTGCTTCTTCTTCTTTATAAAACCGGACGTTCTCAAGCAGTAGCACTTCACCGCTCTTAAGCGCACCGACTTCCTTCGATACCGCTTCACCAATCACGTCGGAGGCAAGTTGTACCGGGCGACCAAGTAATTCACCGAATTTTTTTGCGATGGGTGCCATGCTGAATGCCGGATCCTTTTTCCCTTTGGGGCGTCCGAAATGGCTCATCACCACCAAAGATGTTCCTTTCTGTTCAAGGATATGGCGTACGGTAGGCAATGCCCCGACTATTCTCGTATCATCGGTAACCACGCCGTCTTTCAACGGAACATTGAAATCAACACGAATCAATACTCTTTTGCCGGTCAAGTCAACATCTTTCAAGGTTCTTAATTTCATGACTTCGACTCCTTATGCACACATGATGCGCACCTGGCGGCGCGCATCAGTGGTTTTCACATGACGTTCCAGTACGTTACGCCATTAACTTCTTCGCAAGATCCACGACTCTCGCGGAGTATCCCATCTCATTGTCGTACCAAGACATGACCTTAAAAAACTTCGGTCCCATTTTCATGGTGAGCTTGGCATCGAAAATCGATGAGTGCATGTTGCCCTTGATATCGCTTGAAACAATCGGATCTTCGGTATATTCCAAAACACCTTTTAACGGGCCTTCAGCAGCAGCTTTTACAGCGGCGTTAAGTTCTTCAACCGAACAGTCTTTTTCAAGCAACACAGTCAGGTCAACGATTGAGCCTGTCGGAACAGGAACTCGCATCGCCCCGCCGTTAAGCTTACCTTCCAAAGAAGGAATAACCTGAGAAACCGCTTTTGCAGCTCCTGTAGTGGTGGGAATGATAGAAAGAGCCGCGGATCGTGCCCTGCGCAAATCTTTGTGGGGTTGGTCAAGAATGACCTGGTCATTGGTGTATGCATGAACTGTGGTCATCAAACCGCGTTCGATCCCAAACGCATCATTGAGCACCTTTGCCAAAGGAGCCAAGCAATTAGTCGTACAAGAAGCGTTGGAATACGCCAACAGTGAATGATCGATCACATCGTCGTTCACGCCGCAGACAATTGTCTGGTCGATCTTATCTTTGGCAGGAACAGAGAGGATAACCTTCTTTGCACCGGCTTTGATGTGATCCTTATAACCACCCTTCGGACTTTCGGCGGTTGAGAACACGCCTGTCGACTCGATAACGATATCAACACCAAGAGCTTTCCACGGTAGTTCTGCGGGGTTCTTGACTGCATAAATCTTAATCTCTTTACCATCGACAACGATCGCGTCGTCCTTAGCTGCGACTGACTTGTTGTAGACACCATATGTGGAGTCATACTTCAACAAGTGTGCGAGTGTAGCAGGGCTTGTCAGATCATTGATAGCTACGATATCGATGCTCTTATCCTCGAAAGCGATTTTGAAGACGTTTCTTCCAATCCTTCCGAAACCGTTGATTGCCATTTTCATATGGGCGAATCCTCCATTATTGGTATGTATCGATAACAATATATCGGCAAACGCTTATCAAGGTCAACAATCAGGGGCGTTTCATTACGATTTTCACCCGATTGATTTTATGACCTTCAATTTCCTGCACGATAAAATCCATGTCGTTATAGGTAATTTTTTCTTGTCCGCTAGGAATCCTTCCGAACAGTTCGAACACGAATCCTCCCAATGTTTCAAAATCATCCTCAGGAAGCACCAAGTTCAAGCGTTCATTCAGCTCGTCGATAGACACTCTTGCATCACAGATGAATATTCCTTCACTGACAGTGACGATTCCTTCTTCCTCGTCATCATCGAATTCATCTTGGATTTCTCCGACGATGACTTCGAGAATATCCTCCATACTGACAATTCCGGATACTCCGCCATATTCGTCGATGGCCACCGCGATATGTACTTTTCGTTTCTTGAATTCCCTGAGAAGGTCATCCAACCGTTTCGTATCAGGCACGAAATAGGGCTTGCGCATGACAGAGCGCAATTCGAACGGTTTGTCAGGTCCGCGCTTCAGGATATCTTTTACATAAAGCACCCCGACAACATTGTCGATCGTATCGGTAAACACCGGATATCGACTATACCCCTGTTCGGCGATTATTTTGTACAGCTCGTCCAAGCTAGTGGTATCACTTACGAACTGGACATCGATTCGAGGCACCATTACCTCACGGACAGTCGTTTCGGCCAACTCTCCGATTCCTTCAATCATATTCTTGCGTTCTTCGACAACCTCAGCATCCTCATTTTTAACCGGATCAACAGGTCTGCCGACTAACAGTCGCAGTCTTTCGGAAAATTTCAATTGGGCGATTCCTCCCGTATCGTCCTCAACAACGATTCCTGAAAAAGCAACATCGGCTCATCAGCATCGTTGGTAGAGTGGTCTTGTCCCAACAGATGGAGTATACCATGGATAATCAGGCGGTCTACTTCTTCATCACACTGTACGTCGAAGGTCACGCAGTTACGCTTCACACTCTCCATGGAAATCACGAGATCTCCGAGAATCCTAGGAACCGGTTGCTCACCTTCGATTAGTATGGCAGGCCAATTTGCCTGGCCCGCTATCTTTTCTTCCTGAGGAAATGACAGGACATCGGTAGCTTCGTCCTTATCCCGATACTCCTTGTTCAGTTGACGTATCGTATTGTCGGACACGAACGAACACGACAGTTCGGCATCATGGACACCAAGGTGGTCCAATACCGACAAAGCATTGCGTATTACGTTATTTTCAATCTGTTCATCGGATACATCTTCCACTTCAAAGGAAACGAACACCTTATTGTTCATCGTCGCCCTCCTCAGTATTGGTATCCGGGTATTCAAGTCTCGTATGGTATTTCCCCGCAATGGTTTGAATAAAACTAGATACAATCATGTCCAAATCTGAAAATGACAGTCGAGAAGCCTTGAGTTGCTTCCGCTGGATTTTCCCGACGACTATCTGATGGATTAACTTCTCATATTTTTGGACCGAAGGTTTTTTTATTGACCGAGACGCAGCCTCGACGCTGTCAGCCAACATGACGATCGCAGCCTCAGGGGATTGAGGAACTAACGATGCGTACATGTAATCTTCTGGCTTTACCCGCCCTTTTCCGTTCAGTAGTGCTTCGTCTTGAGCTTCTTTATAAAAATATGCAATCACATCATTGCCGTGATGCTGACTGATGATATCCAACACTTCTTTTGGCAGACCCGCATCCCTACCCTTCTCGACACCTAACTTAACGTGCGACTTAATAATTGCTACGGAAAGACTTGTCTTCAATTCTGAATGTTTATTCTCACCGTCTTGGTTTTCTATAAAATATTCAGGATGGTCTAGTTTCCCAATATCATGGTACAAGGCACCGACCCTGGCTAGCAATGCGTCGGCTCCGATAGCATTTGCAGCTGCATAGGCCAAATCGGCAACAGCTTGCACATGATTGTAGGTTCCCTGGGCATTTTGGGCAAGCCTGGCCAACAATGGAGAATCGCCATACGCTAATTCTCGAAGTCTGAAAGAAGTCGGGATGTTGAACAATCGCTCCACAAGCGGCAACATCACCGTCACAAGGATATAGGTTAAGGTGATATTCACCACAGATGCGGTCATGAGCATGACGATACTCTCAAATCCGTATCCTAGCAGCAGGTTGTTCATCATAACGATGAATGTTGTCGCAACGATTCCGAAGAACCATTGGAACAACATGTCGATCCTGCGGGATACGTATTTGATAAAGTGGATTCCGCAAAAACATTCGGCTACGATAAAAAACACAGTCGTCAACGTAGCCGTAGGAAGTAGCATCGCATAGGAACCGAGCAGTACTGCAGCCACATACCCCGCCCGTTTCCTATTCGTGATCACCGATAGCATTATCGGCAATACCAAAACAGGTAACAATGGATCCAAGGTCGGAAAATCACTATTAACAAACAGTTTCAGCACCAGGTAGGTTGCAATCTGGGTAACCAAAACCCCACCGAGGAAGAATACTACGAAAAAATCTCTTCGTATCGAGTTGGCGAATAGGTACCGAAGGACATATACGGCGCTCGAGGTGGTGATCAAGATGAACAAGGCCATTCCGATGATTTCCATGAAAGAATAACTGGCTTCGGCAAGCACCATCGCTTGCATCGTTCGAAGGTCTTGGCCCGTTATCACGAAATCCTTCTTGAGAACATATTGGCCGGAATCTACTTTCACCGTCACGGGCATGACATTTTCAGAGGCTTTCTGACGTTCGAAGGCGGTTTCCAATTCATCGTAGAGCACGTTTGGACGTAAAAATAAAACGACCAAATCAAGTACCAATACATTTTGGTTCACCGTCAGGTCTGAACGATATCTGCGTAAAATCGTCACCAAAGTCGATGTGATCTTGTCTTGGGTGGCTACATTCGTGATTGAATGAATGAGCGGGGGGTCCGGTCGTTCAGAACTGAGTGTCGAATAGACTTCAAGTCGGTCGTATCCTTTTTGCTCGATCATATGGATTTGGTCTCGGTCGTAGACTCCGGCGGAGAGCATCGCACGTAAAGTCTCGCGGACCACGTTACGTATTGTCGAGCGAGCCTGCGGTGACAATGAGTACACAGCTCCCAGCAGATTGTTTTCATCAACTATGTTCTGTTGTTCAAGTAAGGCACGACTTTTCCCAAGTGCTTCGATTTCAGTCGATTCGTTGGAAATTGCAGAAAAGACCGCATCCACCAGTTCTATTGTTTCCATGGTGATTCCCAATGAAAATACGAATTGTGGCAAAACGGCATTGGCTGCGGTTTGCTGAGCTTCCTTGGTGAGCACCTCATCGATATAATAAAAGGTTTCCTTGGCGATCACATCTTCATCGCTAAGAGATCCTACCTTATACTTCTCACGCAAATGGCCGATGGAAGCTTTTTTCTCTGAGGATAGTAACAAGGGAACGGTCAAGGCTGCGATGACAACGAGTACGAACAGTACCCAGAAGATAATGCGCAAACTTGTCCCTGAGAGGGGATTGTTGTCAACTGCTTGCGATTTCTTTGTCATAAGCATCTATTATCCTTTGGACAATCCTACTTCTTACCACATCAGATGACAAGAACTCAACAAACCCGATTCCCGGAACATCCTTGAGAATCCTATAAGCATGCACAAGTCCCGAGAGCTTTGATTTGGGCAAATCTATTTGAGTGACATCCCCGGTGATGATCGCGATTGAATTCTCGCTGATACGGGTCAAAAACATCTTCATTTGTTCTATTGTCGTATTTTGTGCCTCGTCCAGTATCACACATGCATTATTCAGCGAACGCCCTCGCATATAGGCTAATGGAGCGATCTCAATTGAGCCGTTCTCTTCGAGGCGCTTGATGATCGCCGGAGGAACAAGAAATTCCATCGCATCATATAACGGGCGCAGATAAGGACCGATTTTCTGTGCCAGATCGCCAGGAAGAAATCCCAGACTTTCACCCGCTTCGACTACCGGTCGAGTCAGGATGATCTTCTGTTTGCGACCGGCAAGTATTTCCGATAACGAGTGGGCAACAGCCAAAAAGGTTTTTCCCGTTCCTGCCGGACCGATACTGAACACGATTTGCCGTTCGCGCATCAAACGCATGAATTGACGCTGTCGCATACTCTTCGGATACACTGATTTTCCCGCGACGGGAATTGAGGTGGCGGGTTCTATCTCTTGTTTGTTGGAAGGACTACCCTCTTCGGAGCCCAACGCTTGAAATTCCATGAAAATCTCCGGCTCGGTGATCACTTCCATCGTTAAAGCCAAATTCTTTAAACGGTGAATCAATCGTGTAAAAACTTTTGATCCTTGTTCTTCGCGATCTTCGGAGAATTCACATGTCAGGCTGTTTCCATGTACATAAAGCTCACACCCAAGTAGCAATTCCAAATAGGGTATGTTCCTGTCATTCGCTCCACACACCCTCTGCATCTGTGCAGCTTCTTCAAATACTATCGTACTGCTCATCCTTCTCCCGACAGCCTAAGGACCCTAACCGCATTAGAAACTCCTATCGACCTTTATCTCTGGAATCGCTTTCCATTGGAGGAATATTGAAAACACCGGTTTCCAACGCCATTCCAAATCAGATAATACTACGCTTCCCTCATATTTACAATGGAGGTCCCAATCCTTCATCTTGTGAACAAGATGGAAAGAAATGCTTTCCATGTTAAATTGTGTACTCAACCGGCCGTCACCAAAAAAATCAAACGAACGTAACAAATCTTTCCCTAATTCCAAGATTGACCCATAACGAGAAAACCCTCTATTTGCTGATTTCACCTCAAGTTGGAGTTCAAGAAATTCAGCGATGGAAAATCCGGTAATTAATGTGAATCGCCATGAGGTTTCCCTCATATCAGAAAAACCGTATCTGAATGACGAGATAAGGTCAAGACGCAACCCGATTCGCTTTTTCCACCAATACGTTTCGAACCCTTCCAAACGAGTCTCCACATCAAGAGCGATCGGTGTCAGAGATGTTGCCGCTCCCTTTGAATAAAAAGCTATGTTAAGCCATGGAATGGAAATTTTTGCCACCATTGAGTTGAATAATAGATCTTTTGCGGCAAAATCAAATGATTGTGATAATGTGAGGTATGATTTGAACAAAAACTGACTCGATGACAATTTTATGGTGAGCGGATCAAAAAACGCATTCGGCGTATCAAGCAGATCTTTGAATGAATACAACATCGTCGCATCCACCACGAACATATCCTTTTCCTTATAATTGAACGTCCATTGCATAGTACCAGGTACAAGATAGCCGCTTTCATTTTCATTGAAGCGTTGGGAAATCGAGGTCGATAATGATTGGTACACATAAGCTATCTTTGGTGTCAATGAAACATTTTTTGGCGGTAAATCAGCACTCAGGGACATAGTCATTGTTCCCTCTCCGAGAACAAGAGGTCTTGAAAGACTGATCGTATGCCGTAACACGTCGGTTGAAGTCCAAGTTCCCCAGGTTTCATTAGAAGGATTCGGTGATTCCCAATCCAATGAATAGAGACGAAATGATAACTGGTGGGACAGCCCTATCAACGGAATTGAGGATTTCGCTACGGTATCAAGGATTATCCTCCCTTTGTTATCTTCATCATCAGCTGAAAAGGTGATAGTCGGCGTCATCTCTGTGTTGAAAGAAAACCAAGAAGGAGCCACATATCCTTCGACCGTCACCGCTCCCGATACCTTCCCGTACAATTGCTGATCGGCGGATGCCGATGCAATTTCGTGCATCGAATAACTAAGAACATTGTTAAGGCGGTATGAAACCTTCAAGGAGCTTTGGTCCAAGGATCCTGAAGCGGTTTTTGCTACATCACTACTTGGAATTTCATATAATGACGCTATCGGGAGTCCCTCGAACAGCTCTTCTGTCATTTCTGAGGACTCGACTGACTTGTCATCTTGCAGATCGTCCGTTTCCTTACCATCAGATGCCCGCCCCTTTTTCTGTAGCGTCAACAATGTTCCCGAAAGACCGAAATTGAGTTCGGGAATTACCAATGAAGAAAGACTGTATCCCGGGCCATCAGTTTTCGTATTTGATTTCCATACTGCTTTTGCTCCGAGCTGATTGATGGAAAAACGACTGATATAGGGATTGATCGCTTCGGTTGGAATTGTGGCAGAGGCTTTCATCGTCCACGAATAACTCGTGATATCGTTGTTGAAAGATGTCGGAAAGGCTTGGGTCCCTCGTAATGCTCCGATTGAGAAAGATGTGAGTCTGTTTCCAAAATCTTTTTTCACCCTTGGATCGCTATATACCGGCAGTTGCATGTCGAGATCGAGAAATTTCGTATCGATCTTATATGAAGCTTCGATAGCATACCGCACATCAGGGATGTCATACACCGAGGAAATAACCGGGATTCTTCCCGGTAGCGCGATACCGCCGTAAAGGCCCAGTTTGTGTGTGTTTGATAAAAAATTGTTTACCGAATCAAGACCAACGAACGTTCCTCTGTCGCTGTAGGTATCGAACAAAAGCACCATGTACGATTTACTCGAACGTGCCCACCGTTGGGCAGACGACATCTGATCTTCATCGGGCCGGGAACGGTACACCCAGCCGTCCTGGATTTTTTCTTCATTCTGGTCTGTTTCAAGTAACGTAGAGAAACTGGAAGTATCGCTTTTTTCGATTCCGGGGTATGTCCCGTATAATTCGGTCGTTGTTGAGAAAAACAGACCGCGATCGGTATCAAACCCTATTGCGGGATTAAAAATAAATGTCTGGCCCGGATAAAATACAAACGGAAGCCATACCAAGGGTACCCTTCCGATGGAAATCCATGCGTTTTGCACAAACATATCTCCACCCTCGATTATCATCAACTTATCGGCGGATATGCTCGCATACGGATCTTTTGAAGCGGTAGCTACGACACCTTTGTCAAAGGTTATGACCGACCTGTCCCCACTGTATGATATCTGTTGGCCGCTAGTGAATAATTCTACCGTGTCCCCTTCGCTGTTCGTGCGCTCGATGCTAGTCGTTCCATCTCGCACTATCAGGTGTCCGCTTTCCCATCGGTATGAAATTATTCTGGCATCGATCTGTTCGATCGTTTCGTCTTGAACATCTGAAAATCTCACAGAACCGAGAGCAGCGACTAGTTTCGCATCCATATCTACGACGAGGGAGGAAGCGGATACCTCTATGACTTGTTCTTTTTCTGATCCGAACAGGCGGACAGTGACATCGCCCGATAATAGCACAAGATTGTTATCTTTCGAGTCGATGGCCATTCGATGTGCTTCGACAATTTCAAATCGCGCTTGGGAAGTTTCAATCCTATCCTCAACAGCTCCGGTATCGAAATCAATACCGTATTGAGCAAATAGCACCGAACGCAATTCTTCCGAAGAAGTTTCTGAGGTATCGAGTCGTAACGATGCGGCCCTTCTTCGATTTTCCTCATCGGTAGAATTCATGATATCGTCATATAACAACAAGAGACGAATTGATTTGTCTTCGGGTTGCAGTTGCATGACCACATCTGACGATCCGACCATTGATTCTACTTTGGGATTCGTCGGGGTAATCGGAGTTACGGGTAATGGTAACCGTGCAGGCTCGCTATGCTCGATTTCGCGTGAATTCACGGGCATATCAAGCATTATGACTAAAAGTAAGAGGAATAAAACTGTATGCCCTTTAGAGCTTCCCATATAGCAACTTTGACAAATAATACCCTGTGTATGAACCATTGCATAGAGCAATTTCCTCAGGAGTCCCCGTTGCTACCACTTTCCCTCCCCTGTCCCCGCCTTCGGGGCCAAGGTCGATCACATGGTCCGCCATCTTGATCACATCGAGATTATGTTCGATGAGAATGACGGTATTCCCGGCATCTACCAAACGATCCAAGACCTCCATCAGCTTTTTCACATCCGCAAAATGTAACCCGGTAGTCGGTTCATCGAGCACATACAAGGTTTTTCCCGTACTCTTTTTCGACAACTCAAGACTGAGCTTCACCCTCTGTGCTTCGCCGCCACTGAGAGTCAAGGCCGATTGCCCCAGCTTGATATATCCCAGGCCGACAGATTCCAATGTCTCGACCTTGCGCTTGATCTTGGGAATCGCGGAAAAGAATTCGGCGGCTTCATCGATTGTCATTTCCAACACATCGTTGATGTTCTTTCCCTTATAACGAATCGCGAGCGTCTCGGTGTTGAATCGTTTCCCTTTGCAAACGTCGCAGGTAACATAGACATCGGATAAAAAATGCATCTCTATCTTGATGGTTCCGTCCCCCTGGCAATGTTCGCAACGGCCACCGGCGACGTTGAATGAAAATCTTCCCGGTTTGTACCCTCGAGCCTTCGATTCCGGCAAGGAGGCAAACAAATCCCTGATCGGAGTGAACGCTCCGACATAGGTGGCCGGATTCGACCGGGGAGTCCTACCTATCGGACTCTGATCAATATTGATCACTTTGTCGATATGCTCGACACCTTCGATCACATCATACCCATCATGGTTTTCAGGTTGTTTTGTCATGATTCTCTTAATCGCTGGCAATAATACTTCGTTGAGCAGTGAAGATTTACCCGAACCGGAAACACCAGTCAATACGATCATCTTACCCAAAGGAAGCTCAACATCGATATTTTTCAGATTGTTCTTGTGGGCCCCGCGAACTATCAGCGAATTACCATTCCCCAGACGGCGTGTCGTCGGGACTTGCATTGAAATCAAACCTGCAAGATATTTTCCGGTAATGCTTGAAGGATTGTTTTCGATCTCTTTCGGGGTTCCCTGAGCAGTGATATACCCGCCAGCGACCCCGGCCCCTGGCCCGAGGTCCACGACATAATCGGCTTCGCGGATCGTAGCTTCGTCATGTTCGACGACAATCAGCGTATTACCTATATCCCGAAGTGTTTTCAACGTATCGATAAGCCGCTTGTTATCACGTTGATGCAATCCTATCGAAGGTTCGTCAAGAACATAAATCACTCCTGAAAGAGCTGATCCGATTTGCGTCGCAAGCCGTATCCGTTGAGCCTCCCCGCCGCTCAGCGTTCCGCTTGGGCGGTCCAAGGTCAAATAATCGAGACCCACATTTGTAAGGAATGAAAGCCGAGCATTGATTTCTTTCAGTATCTGTTTTGCGATTTCTTGTTCCGTCGGAGTCAATCGGAGAGTTTTGAAAAATTCCTGTGAAACACGAACGCTCAAGGTTGATGCCTCAATTATATTCTTTCCACCCACATACACCGATAATGCTTCGGTACGCAAACGCTTCCCATGACATGATTCACACACCCGTTCTGTCATGAAAGAGTCCATCCACATCCGGATCTGCATCGAGTTCGTTTGGAAATATCGGCGCTTCAAATCTGAAATGACACCGGGAAATTGCTTCTCGAGTGTATAAAACCCTTTGTTCCGTTCATTTTGGAATCGCATCGGCAAACGTTCTTTACTCCCATACAGGATGATGTCCATCACCTGTTCATCCAGCTGGGAAAACGGAGTATCAAGGGTAAAGCCATAACGTTTTGCCAATGCTTCAAAAGGAGCTTTGGCCCAAATGGCTTCCGGATTCTGGGTTGCGATCGCTCCTTGATTGAACGACAGGTTCCTGTCAGGGATGATGAGTTCGGGGTCGAATTCAGATTTAAATCCGAGACCATTGCAGGAAGGACAAGCACCGAAAGGACTGTTGAATGAAAACAGTCGCGGCTCCAATTCAGGAATGCTGATACCACAATGAGGGCAACTATTGTGCTCGCTAAAAGTGGTTTCTACTTCTTTTCCATCGTCGTGCAAAAGGATAACCTTCACAAGTCCGTTCGCTATGCTGCTCGCAGACTCCAAGGCCTCAGCCAGTCTAGAACGGGAATCGGCTCTGAGGATGATTCTATCGATGATTACCTCGATGGTATGTTTTGATTGCTTATCAAGAGTAATCGTTTCGCTCAACTCATGAATGACATTATCAACACGCACTCGTACAAAACCGCTTTTTTTTGCATCCTCGAATATTTTTTTATGTTCGCCTTTACGTCCGAGAACAACCGGGGCCATAATCATGAGTTTGGATTGATCGGGATACTGATAGATTGACTCAATTATTTGATCCACGGTTTGTTCGGAAATCTCTAACCCGCATTCTGGACAATGCGGATGACCGACTCTGGCCCATAACAAGCGAAAGTAATCATAGATTTCAGTGATCGTCCCGACAATGGAACGCGGATTCTTATGGGTTGATTTTTGTTCTATGGCGATCGATGGGGACAATCCTTCCATGAAATCGACATCCGGCTTTTCCAACCTACCGAGGAATTGACGAGCATAGGCCGACAGCGATTCGACATACCTTCGTTGTCCTTCGGCAAAAATCGTATCGAAAGCCAACGAAGATTTCCCCGATCCGCTCAGACCGGAAATTACGATGAGCCTGTCTTTTTCCAAGTCCAGATTAATATTTTTCAGGTTATGTTCCCGAGCTCCCCGGATAACCAACTTATTGTTCATTGATGAACGCCTCCAAACGGTCAAACAAAGCAGATTCAGCATCCTCTAAAGCGACTTCTCTGACTAAGGTGCCTTTCTCATACAGAAACACCTTGTTACCGATACCGGTGATCGCGATATCGGCATGGGCGGCCTCTCCCGGACCATTGACCTGACAGCCCATGATCGCAACAGTCACGGGATGCCGGATGGCCAGCAGTCGAACCTGTATTTGTTTCAAGAATTTTTGAGAATCGAATGTGGAACGGCCACATCGCGGACAGGACACCACCCTGATTCCCGAAGATTCAAGCCCTACGGTTCGCAACAACTCCCTTGCGGCCTCGATTTCATATATCCGGTCATCAGTTATGGAGATCCGAATCGTATCTCCTATCCCCTGTTGCAGCAGACGACCAAGGATCCACGTGCTTCGGGTTACAGAACTCACCAATCCTCCCGCTTCGGTCACACCCAGATGGAGCGGATACGCCAACTTGGAAGCGATCTCCGTATTTGCCCTGTACGTGGTCTCTCCGTCACTGTCCTTGAGCGATACTACAATCCGATCAAAATCCAAATGCTCGAACCAATCGATATAAGTAAGTGCGGTATCCACCATCGCACGGGCGTGATCGCCTGATCGAAGATGATGGGGCAACGACCCTCCGTTAAGACCAATTCTGATCGCTCCATCGTGGTCTTTCGCAGCTCTGATCACTTCCTCAACTTTCCATCGAGCACCGATGTTCCCGGGATTAATCCTGATTTTTGCAGCTTTGCATGCGAATGCATCGATAGCAAGTTTCCAGTCAAAGTGGATATCGGCAATCACCGGCATAGGAGAAGAAGCGCAGATCCGAGAAAATATTTCATGTTCATCTATCGTAGGGTACGAAAAGCGAATCAAATCACATCCCATCGTTGCATAAGAGCGTAATTTCGTCAGGAGTTCCTGGAATGACTGTTCATCACGGTATTCCGATAAGGCAGATGACCACATTGTCTGGATGGCAATGGTTTGAGTGGAACCAATGGTGACATCACCCACACGCACCTGTTTGGTAATTCTACGATCCATACTATCCGCCTTTGTATTGAGTGAAGTAGTCCGACACTACTTAACATAAGTTTACATCATCTTATGAAAAAGATAAAGACAATGCTTCATAATTGTATAAAAACCGCACCGGTATATTTCGAATTGAACCCTGAAGGAATTTTTTGCCAAACCCATCCGAAACGGAATGATACCCATGATAAATGTAACGCTAGCGATGAACCCGCTTCCCATCTTTCGAGCGTGGCTATCCGACTTTCGACAGTCACGTCGAACATTTCGGAGAACAAACTCCACCTGATTGCCCCGCCAGCATGGAATGTAATCCAATTTGTTGGAATATCCAAGACCATCAGGGTTTCCGCCGCTACTAAAAATGTAATCGGAAAAATCGTATGGGATGCAACACCTCGTAGACGCCAAGCATTTGTTTCCAGTGAGGATATTCCTCCGATCCCGATGCGGAATGCCGAATCGTTGAGTTTCCATCCGAACACCAGTTCGGGTGCGACCGAAGGAGCATTATTGGATAACGCATAGATATCGATAACGAATGCAAGACTGTCGAGAGTTGTGTTTTTATATGCGGGGAGTATATTTTGTGTGATCCGGATACTCATCGGCCTAATCGAAGTTCGTTTTCCAATATCCTGTTCAGGTGCCAACACTTGATGTTGACTGTTATATGACAATCTAACACTGGTCTTTTGCGGTGGAGGATCGGAAGCCGGGGGAAGCAGTAGGCTGCCACCCACGAGCGAACTTGAACCCAGCAAGGAAGACAGGAAAAAAGCTGTGATAAAGACCAAAAAGCGCCTCATGTCACACCTCCGAGATAACATGCCAGCGCTACCCGAAACATCGGATCAAAAAGCGTCATGCCTTGATTGTTGTATTTCCAATGCAATGGTACGGAAAAATCGATGCTCACACGATCTGATTCAAATATGGTCGAAAACGTAAACGAACCGACGTTCTTAGCCCAATCTACATGTATGCCCACGCTAACATCAGGATGCAATGCATACCTGACCGATGCAAAGACGTTGCCCGCTATCGCCGGTCCCATCGGTCGTTGGTTTGGCATCGGTGCCATGAACAATCCGCCTTGGGCTCCGACTGTCCATCTCAGAGGACGTTGCGTTTCTCCCACGAGTAGTGAAAACCATGGATTGATGCTCACCGAACGCGATGGTAGTGTCGATCGAATTTCAATTGCCACTTTGACAGGATCATGCATCAAGAGCATTTGGATGCCCAAGTAAGGCCAACCATTAGCTCCGACATCGGAAAAACCGGCAACGATCGTATTGTTTTCGATGGTAAGTGATCCGGATACGTCGAATGAAGGATCATGCGGTAAGGTGCTTGCCGTACTCATTGATTTTGTGACCTCGACGACCGTTTCCCAATGTCCGTACGAAGGAGCATAAAGCGAAGAATGAAAGACAGTTGCCGCCATGGATGAACAAACTGATAATACTATGAAAAGAGCACCGAGTTTCCTCATGTCAGAGCTCCCAGCATCGCAAGCCATTCTCCTTCAACTTCGATAAATGTCTTACCATACGCTTTGTAAAATTCAGATAGCAGATCGGCTCCCAGCAACACGCTCGAATTTACCGCTTCGTACCACGAAAGAAATCTGTCCCAGTGGTATTGAAAGACCAAATAGTGGATGAACGAACCACCGACGCAATACACGTACCATTGTGTTGAAAGATTATTTCCCCAATAGACGAGATCAGAAGGTCGCAATCCGGCAATGGGAACTTGTCTGATGCTCGTATCATCAAAATCTCCCAAGCCGATGGCTTTTGCAGCACTTTTATGCAAATCAAGATTTTGCCAACGCGGTGGCAACATCGCTAAAGAACCAGATAACGGCAGTGTTGGCAAATCCGCATATATGATGTTCCGAGTGCTCTCTTTAAGCGTCCAATTGGCTCCGGCCAGAGCAACGGCCATTCCTTCGCTAAGCAATGGCGGGGCATTTGCCTTGGTCGTCTGGAAGATATGGATAAGTTCGTGCGCGCATACTCCTTCTGCACCGAGATGGATGACATAGCCACAAGATCCTACCGGAGCATACTCCATCGATTGTGCGGCCTTGGAACCGATGAGTCCGGCTTGCGTTTCAATACTGGGATAATTGTATACGTCAATGGGAACATGTTTTGCAGGATCGGTACCGAACAACTCAGACAACCGCTCATACCACATTTCGAAATGCCTGGCATATTCCAAGGCGGCATCTTTTATGCTACCGCTTTCACATTCATATTCTGTTCCATCGAAGCGTTTTAGGATTCGCGTCCAATCGGAATCTTCGGTATCATCGGTATAATGGTACATGAAATGTTCGGTCGATACGGTCATCCAATCATATGTCTTGCCTTCGATATTGTATGGATCATAAAACAAATCCATGCCACAGGAACTAACCGACGCGATCAGTCCGAGAATAAATAGTGCATATATGGTTCTTTTTCCGTTACCCATGATCACCGATATACATCTTGCATTGCATCAAGATGTTATGGGAGCACAAAAGGCTGTCCTCGGTATGAGACAGCCTTTTGCATCACGCATCGTGATATACTATTGCAACAAGAGCAATAAGAATACCAGTGAGAAGAGAGCGACCGTTTCGATTATACCGATAACGATGAAGTAGTTGGCAGTTCCCTTACCAGTTTCAGCCAAAGCATCGCTTGCAGCTGCGGCTGCTTTCCCCTGCATCCATGCAGAAAGACCGATTGCCAAGCCACCGAAGACACCGGCAGCGAGTAACATCAGAGCATCCCTTCCCGCCGCATGGGCATTGTTGATGAAGTTCATCAATAAAAAACCATAAATTGTTTGGGTCAACGGTGCTCCGGCGAATGCCACCATGATAAACGGGGCACCCTTACCATTCGCATAACATTTCTTCCACCCACCGATAGCAGCTTGGGAAGCAGCGCCCGTACCGAGAGCGGATCCCAATGCAGACAAACACAAAGCAGCTGCCATGCCAATCATCGCTATATCCATACCTAAGCTCCTTGTCGTTGTTATCACAACGTAATTATGATCGTTCAACAATTTCCCTGAACGGGTCGTATGTTACACCGGTCCACTCCATCCCGAGCTGACCGGAGAATTCCAATAGATTCAAGCGAACTCCATGAACCACCACAGAAAGAACGCCCATTACCAAATTCAATACGTGACCTATTACCAACACCAACATCCCAGCGGGAAGCGCGAAGCCTTGCAACATACCCGAGGCCATGCTGTTAAAACTTTGAGCTATTGCCAAAGAAGCCATCCCGACAGCAAATAATCTTATATAACTGATGATATTTGAAAAAGCGCTGATGGTATTGAGGAATGTAGTGAATAATCCGGCAGCACCCATTGCCATGCCCTTAGCGAACGAAACGCCCGGACCTTGTGCTCCGAACAGAACGACGAATACAAACCCGATTCCGATGATTGTCGCAATAATACCGATTTGGATCGGTGCGTTGATCACAAGCATCAGAACGAGGAAGTACAGGGCGTCTATCATCATCAACCAACCGAAATCAGCCATGGCACTGAGATTTTTCTGACCGACCTTTCGGTAAATATTCATCACGCACGCCAACGATAATTGTACTGTCCCGATGATGAAACAGAATTTCATCACCATGTTCTGCGCAGAATTGATATCCACCCCGAACAATTCCGGATAGTTTGCAATCGCCGGTATGACGAAAACCTTCAAGAACGGTAAAGCGGTGAGCACTTCTTTCGAGCCGAACCATGTCCCGGTCAACGCCCCCCATATGATGGTTGCGCTGCTGAGCACATAGAGTAAGACAACCGCATTGGTCGCCTTCTTTGTTTTTCGGTGTACCAGCACGGCTAAGACGAGGAAGATCAAACCATAGGCCGCATCCCCGATGATCATCGCGAAGAAAAGGGAAAAGAACATCAAAAACCACATGCTTATATCATATTCACGATATCCTGGGACGGTTCCCATGATATCGAATATCGGGGAAATGGTGGATACCCACCGTTTATTCTTTATCAATGTCGGCACGTTGTCTTCTTCCGTCGGATCCTCGATTGCGTATCCCCATGCCTCCGCCGCAGCCAGCTGTTTAAAATCGTTGACTTTCTCAACTGGCAAGAATCCGGTTACCCATGCTATATGCTCTGCCGTATCCATTGAAGCAGCGACCGATTCAAATCGGATGTCCATGAGCGTACGGTTGATCTGGTGGTTATAATGTGGCAAATAGGCGGCCATTTCAGAAATTTCAACAGTAATCTCGTCAATCCTGCTTTCATGCTGGCGAATCATCTCGTTTAATTCGGTCAGGGAATGTCTTTGCATCTCTAAACGGAGAAAAGAAATCCCTTCCGGCAATTTGTTATTGACGGTCGCGACAATCATCATTTTGCCTTCGCGTGATGCGACCACGTACTCGATATCCGTTGGAATTTTTTTCAATTCTTTGGGAGAAATCTGATAGAACGTCAATTCAATTCCATCATATGCCAACTGCTCGATCGACTGGAATGAAAAATCCCCCCACGAAGAGAGCCTATCTCGCTGCAATCGATACTTTTGAAGCTCTTCAAGTAATAACCGTTCTTGAGAAATAAGGAATTGTGCTCTTGCATGCACTTCTGCGAATTCATCCGGTTCCAAAAGCTCCGGGCTTTTTTGCTTACCCTTCTTTGTCTCATCCTGAACCTTCATCGCAGCATCGTTAATTTTTGCAGCGACGGTTTCCAAAACATCACGTTTCTTTTGGAGTTCCTCACCCTTCTCATTTTTCAATATATCGGTAGAGATATGTAGCACTCCGGCTTTTCGTAGCGCTCTGAGCGATTGGCGTTTACGGTTTTCAAGAATGATGACGGTAACTTTTTTCATCGGGACTATCATCAGAGCACCTCCGCGACCAGTGATATGAGCTTACGCTTGGCGATTTTTCCTCGCACCACAGCAGCGGTCTGCTGATCGCCCAGATAGATTCCAATCATCCTGATATGTTCTTTCGTCTGGGGAATCTTTACTTTCTCAAATAGGTTCACCCTCTGGCTTGTTACCCGCAATTCTCGTTCGAGCAATTCGATCTGGGTAATCAAGGTCGTGATTATCGCATCGAATCGCGCTATGGTCCGAAGCATGTCAATTCCTTGGTCGACCCACATCGGATACTCCAAAAGATCATACGGTGAATTTTTGAAAACAAGATGTTTGAATACCGGAATAGGCACGCCGGCGATATTGCCCCTCGCCCGCTCAACTTTTTCAACATGGACCAATTCCGCAAGATTTTTTACTCCGGGGAATAACTTATTTTCATTAAAGACCGCAACCCATTTTTGCAATGCCTCAATGATTTGTTTTTGTTCGTTTCGATAGTGGGTGACTTCTTGCATTATTTGTCGGATGACCATCTGGAGCTGCTGTTTTTTCAATTGAAGCGTTGGAAGGTAGCGTTGGAATTGTCGCAACTGGTCCTTTTGTTTCTTCAGCTCGTTCTTGGTCAACTTCACATTAGCCATACATGACTCCTATCGTTGACTTTCGGGCCAGTGGGCCAAAATCAGATCGGATCGCATGCCGGTCTCATTGGGTTCGAAGCACTCGCCGAGGATCTCCCACCCCAGATCAAGAGCTTCCTCGAGAGGGATGTTCACAGACAAATCCATGAGCCTTGATTCGAACAAATCGCCGTATTTAAGCAGTTTTTCATCCCATTCAGACATCTGGAATCCCATGGATTTTTTCTCGAGCGATTCTTTATAAGAAGCATAGAGCTTGATCATACCGTCCATCAGAGAACGGTGGTCATCGCGTGTAGCCTTATTAACTTGTTGCTTGAGACGGGATAATGATCCGAACGGTTCGATACGTTTATTTTTCAGATAATATTGACCTTCGGTTATATAGCCGGTGTTATCGGGTACCGGGTGGGTAACGTCGTCACCGGGCATCGTGGTCACTGCCAGGATGGTGACCGAACCGGCACCTTCGAAATCTACTGCCTTCTCATAACGAGCTGCCAAAGAACTGTACAGATCTCCAGGATACCCTCTGTTCGAAGGAACCTGTTCCATCGTGATGGCGATTTCTTTCATCGCATCGGCAAAGTTAGTCATATCCGTGAGCAATACGAGCACTTTCTTCCCGTCAAGGGCGAAGCGTTCAGCGACTGCCAATGAAATATCGGGAACCAACAGGCATTCGACTGTCGGGTCGCTTGCAGTGTGGACAAAAAAGATCGTGCGGCTCATCGCACCACTCTTTTCCAACGTCTCCCTGAAGAAAAGATAATCATCGTACTTCAAACCCATGCCACCGAGGATGATCAGATCAACTTCGGCTTGCATGGCAATCCTTGCCAACACCTCATTGTAAGGTTCGCCTGAAACTGAGAAAATCGGTAATTTCTGCGATTCGACCAAGGTGTTGAACACGTCGATCATCGGAATACCCGTTCTGATCATATTCCTGGGTATAATTCGTTTTGCAGGATTAACCGCGGGACCACCGATTTCTATGAGGTTCTCAGTAAGCTCGGGACCGTTATCACGGGGTTTTCCAGCACCGTTGAAAATTCTTCCGAGAAGATTCTCACTATAAGAGACCCGCATCGGTTTCCCGAGGAAGCGAACTTTATCTCCGGTTGAAATACCCCTTGAGCCGCTGAAGACCTGCAATGTCACCAGATCATGATCGAGCTTGATTACATTGGCCAACGATTCCCCATGTGCCGATGTTACCAGTGCAAGATCACTGTTTCTTACTCCTTCAGCCCTTACGGTAATTACGTTTCCAGAAATTGATTCGATATTAGTATAAACTTTTTGCATCGTGTACCACCTATTTCGCTTCCATGAGCCGTTGGGCTCTTCGTTCCATACCGGTTAGCCGGGTGTCGCGAAGAGCGATAATCTGATCACGCATTACTTTTAGCTGATCGTCTCCATCATGAATAGAGTTCAGATCGAGGAATTTCTGGCGTAGTTCATTGAAGAAGGAACGGGCGGCCTTCTTGTCTTCAAGTTTGTATTCTGCTCCGAGAATAGTGAATAACAAATCAAATATCTTGCGTTGACGTTCGGGCGGAACTGAGGCATCGGCAGGATCAAACGAATCTTGTTGCAGGTAGACTCTGTCGAACAACTCGCTTTTCATGTATACGATGTAATCTTCGAGAGACGTACCTTCTTCACCGACAACCTTCATCATTTGATTCACTTCATTACCGGCAAATAACAAGTCCCGGGCATATGCGACCTTTTGCGCATCGATGATACCTGGATATTTCGACCAGCTGTCGAGTGGATGGATCGCCGGATATTTACGGGCATCCGACCGTTCGCGCGAAAGTCCATGGAACGCTCCGACAACCTTCAATGTCGCTTGGGTGACGGGCTCCTCGAAGTTTCCGCCCGCAGGACTTACGGTACCGCCGATCGTTACCGAACCGACACTTCCATCTTTCAGGCGAACGATACCAGCTCGTTCATAGAAACTGGCGATTACCGATTCCAAGTACGCGGGGAATGCTTCCTCACCGGGAATCTCTTCCAATCGACCTGACATTTCACGCATTGCCTGAGCCCATCTCGAGGTTGAATCGGCCAACAATAAAATATTCAAACCCATCTGACGGTAATATTCCGCAATCGTAACCGCCGTATACACCGAAGCTTCGCGTGCGGCTACCGGCATGCTGCTCGTATTACAGATGATGATGGTCCGCTCGATCAGGGTCCTTCCCGTACGCGGGTCTATCAACTCGGGGAATTCCTTGAGCGTTTCAACAACTTCGCCCGCACGTTCTCCACAGGCGGCGATGATAACGATATCAACTTCCGCATTACGGCTGGTAAGGTGTTGCAACACTGTCTTTCCCGCTCCGAAAGGTCCCGGAATACAATATGTTCCGCCTTTGGCGATAGGAAGCATCGTGTCGATGATCCTGATCTTGGTTACCAACGGTTCGCTAGGTCTCAACCGTTCTTTGAAAAGAGAAATCGGGCGCTTGATTGGCCAGGTGAACACCATTGAAAGCGAGTGCGTGCCACCTTTCTCATCCTCGATCACCGCGATTTCATCGTTGACCGAATATGTTCCTTTTTCTTTAATCGAACGTACCGTGTACGCTACATCGGGCAGATTGAACGGGACCATGATCCGGTGGGAAAATATCCCTTCGGGAACGGTTCCGAGTGTATCTGCGGGGCGGACAGTGTCTCCCACGGCAACCGACGGAGTAAAATCCCATGATTTTTCAGGTATCGGATTAAGATATACCCCGCGTTGCAAGAAGAATCCGCATTCGATTGCAAGTTCAGGCAAAGGGTTTTGAAGGCCGTCATAGATTTGGGTGAGAAGCCCCGGACCGAGTTGTACGCTTAGCAGTTCCCCGGAAAATTCAACTTCATCACCTACGGCCACCTGGTTGGTCATTTCAAATACTTGCATGGAAGCGATCTTTCCATTGATCTTAATCACTTCCGCCTTCAACCGCTTGTCCCCAAGAAGGATATATCCAACTTCGTTTTGGGAGACATCGCCCTCGAATTGTACATTGATCATGTTCCCATTCACCAAGACGATGCGTCCATTATGCTTTGCCATTTGCATCCACTCCAATCATAAACTCTTGATATTCGTCTGAAGATTCGAAAAAAGCCGCTTGAATTCAGCATTTCCTTCTAGCGGAGAAAACAAGTCTTTTCGCAATAAAAGCTGCAATTTCAACCGATATGAAAGCAAAAACACCATATCAAACATATGATTTGTCTCCATATCGTCCAACACTCTCCAACATGCGCGCAACAACTCCAACTCGGATTGCAACGGATCCTCTGCTTGAACAATCTGCTTCAACGCGGTTGTTGCTTCCAGCTGATATGCATAGCGAGGTCTGTACTGTTCTGCGTCGATACCGAGTTTCTTTGCCCGTTCAGTTGCCATCAATAATTGTAACGTTGAAAAAAAGCTGTTCCAACGTATGAGAAACCGGTGCTCGCCAATCTCATGTTTCCCGAGCGTAGCGTGTTCCAACAGGGCATAGTCTTGCCCCGATAATTGTGCTTTACATAGTCCCATGAAGGTATCATCGCTCATCGGTGCGTTTTCATCAAAGCGCAGCATTGGCAGCGATGCACCTAAAAAATAGTATGAAGCCACGCAATAAACCTCACTTTCCTGACGACGTGCTCACTAATTGCTGAATAACAGGGTTGAGAAACGGTTTCATGAGAGCTACCAATTCTTCTGAGCCAAAGTCATAATAAGATGTGCCGTTTCTTTCAGAAATCCTGAATCCCTTTGTTACATCTTCAACAGGAGTAATGGTCAATCCAGCTTTCATTTCCGTAGCCAGTTTCGTCTTAAGAGCTTCTGCTACGGCCGCAAACTCCGCTTTCGGCAATTCGATCGAGCTTTGCTGCGAGGCAAGGTTCGACTTAACGATTTGCACGATCAAGGAGACCAACATATCACCTGTGATGGTCTCTTCCACCGTCTTTTTCATTAAGCGATCAAATTGTGAACGTATAGCGGCCTCAAGTGAAAGAAGGACATCACGGGCAGCTTGCTGAACAGCGGCTTCCCCGCTATGGCGCGTCACGGATGCATCTTTCCGTGCTTGTTCTACAATTCTTGCAGCTTCTTTTTTTGCTTCATGTACCAACTGTTCTGCTTGAGCCTTTGCGTCAGCGAGTACTTCCGCGGCTTTTCGCTGTGCTTCTTCGACACCGTCACGCTTGATGGTATCTACTAATTCCTGAATTTGGAGTTCCATGGGTATCCTGCCTTATGAAGATGTTGTTCAATATATACTTCATCAACGGAAAATTCAACCACACCACACTGTTGTGGTAATCTTGCGTAGGTTTCGAGCATACACTTATCAATCTTTCCTACTATTGCTGTGAAGTAATTGTTCATCGACCATCCGCTTTACCCTTTTTGCCTGAAAGTCAGACAGTATGTTCCAGAATCTGACGACAACGGGAATGATACATACCGCCTTCAAAGATATGAAAACGGTATGCATGTTACTGATATTACAAACTGTCAAGAAAGTCCTTCCCCGCTTTCTCAACAAGGAATCGATGGCGATCGAACCGGATCAATCCTTCCGACCTCATGGCTGCCAATTCCCTGGACAGTGAAGTTCGCTGCACTCCCAATAATTCGGAAAGACGGGTTTTGGTCATTCCGAAAGCACTATATGTTCCTGGGATTTCATTGGATTGTCTTAGCAAGAATGATAATAACCGGACCCTTAGGGTAGAGCCCATCTGCGCAATGACCCGTGTGTTCAGTACGACTGTATTCGCACTCATCAAACGAAGGAATTCTTTCAGCATCGCCGGGCGTGTACTGATTAGGTTAAAAAATAGTTCTCCGTCAATCGATAACAGAGTTGCTTTTGTCTTGGCAGTAACGGTAACCGGGTAGATACTTTTCTCGCTATACGTTGCGTGGGCACCGAAGAGCCCTCCTCTCTTGAATGTTGCCAATGAATATAATTGTCCGCCCTCCTGGTAATACTCGGCGGTGAGCAGACCCTCCAACACGATGTGAACTTCCTTGCAATGATCATTGGCAAACACAACAAAATTGTTTGGCCGATAATGAGAAAAACGGAATCTGTTCGCCTGAACAAAGTCTTTTAGAACTTCATCGGGAATCGATTCGAATAGCGCGATCCCGTCCAACAGCTCGATTTCATGCAGTGAATGTGCCATAGTGTTACCATTGTAACACTTTTTGATTCAACGGTACACGATACTTATGCCCAACGGAGGATCGTATCATGACCAAATTTGTGCATTGGATCATCAGATTATTCTTTTTTGTGTTGTTCGTTGTCCTTATGATATTGAAATTGCCACAGATATGGCTTGCGATCTATGCGGTCGGAATCCTTGTGGCACCGTTGTTCGGTCGCCTGTATTGCGGGTATGTCTGTCCCATGGGCATAGTGATGCGACCGGTACAAAAACTTTCCAAGAGCATCGGATTGCAAAAAAAGCATGTTCCTTCCTGGACATACCGGTATGTGCTACCATCAATCATGTTGGTGATTACCATAGTTGTCATGATCATTGGAAAACGAGCTACGGGGAAACAACTGCCTGTCATCCCTATCCTTACAGTCTTATCAGTGGTCATCACCTTTTTCCTGCCTTCACAATTTTTCCACAACGCCATATGCCCCTTCAGTATTCCCCTCCGCCTGGCTTCCAGAAAAGCTTTGTGGACGAAACATGTGGATACGCAGCGCTGCAAAGGAACCAGAAAGTGTGTTCGAGTATGTCCTTCCGGGGCAATTACCGTCGATGCAACATCAAACAAAGCCCGCATAGACCGTTCTCTCTGCCATCAGTGCGAGTTGTGTTCTTCCGTCTGCCCGACTGATGCGATCGCAAGGAGTAAAATGAATGTGTAATATTGTCAATTGAGAAATGTTCATGTACACTGAGAGCATCATCCGGAGGTAAATCAATATGGTAATCAATGTAAAGAATAATGTTGACTGGGTTGGAAAGATTGACTGGGAGTTACGAAGTTTCCATGGCAGCGATTATTCCACTCATAGAGGCTCGTCTTACAATTCCTATCTTGTGCGAGAAGAAAAGACTGTTTTAATCGATACGGTATGGCTTCCGTATGCTGAGGAATTCGTTGAGAATCTGGACAGGCACGTCGGGTTGGACAACATAGATTACCTGATCGCCAACCATGGGGAAGTCGACCATAGCGGCGCATTACCCGCACTGATGGCTAAAAGACCCGATTTGCCAATCTATTGTACAGCTAAAGCTGTGGATTCACTTAAGGGACAATATCATGAGGATTGGAATTTCAACGTAGTGAAAACAGGTGATTCGAT
>JAAYIV010000132.1 GCA_012523305.1 Spirochaetales bacterium | reverse complement strand
TCTACCCGATGGATCAAGTGCCAACACAGACATGGCACAAATCAATCTCTCCCACAGAGATTATTTCAAACAGGCTCTGCAAGGGAAATCAGTGGTTTCCGATGTTCTTGAGAATATGACTGACAATACCATGGAAGTGATAGTGCTCGCCGTGCCCATATGGAAAAATGGGAAGATAATCGGAGTTTTAAGGGGAGTTCATGATATCGCTGATTACGGCGATATGTTGGACATGTCGCTATTCGGTGAAGAAGGGCATGCCCATGTAGTTCGCTCTGATGGAAAGCTTATACTGGCAACCGGTGGCGTGCAATCCCATCAGCTATTCACTAGCGGGTCTTTCTCACATGACCCTAGGATAGCAACGGATGAACAATTTGCGAAGATGGTTTCGGATATGGCTGTTGGTAATAGTGGTTTGGTTGAGCTTCCGATTGGAAATAGCGATAAAAATTATGTTGATTACAGACCGTTGGGCATCAATGATTGGTATTTGGTAAGTACCATACCCGCGTCATCGGTATTAACAAAAGTCTCAGATGTGCTGCGAATCGCAAGCGGTACGTTATTGGTCCTGGTGGTTGTGTTTCTCTATATCATCATCAGCTTCATTATTGCAAAGGAAAAGAAAGAAGCTGCATTGGAACGAATAGCTTTTACCGATCCTATTACTGGGATGGATAACTGGGAACGATTAAAATATGCCACTGAAAAGGAACTTCGGGAAGGTAAACTCAAAGGGTATTCTTATATACTGATCGGTATCGACAATTTAAAGGTAATCAGTGAGATAGCCGGATACGTAAAGACTAATGGTCTTGTAAAGAGAATTGGGAAAGCTTTGTCAGACGCTATAGGAGAAGGTGAATTTGTTGTTAGAGCAGAGCACGATCGGTTCGCATTGTTGGTCAAATCTGTAACTGATACGCACATATCAGATCGAGTCGGTGACATTCAACAACGATTGGATATAGCTCAAGAAGAAGAGGCTTTTCACATCGTGAAAGGGCGACATATGGTGTTCAGTTACGGTGTAGCGGTACTTGACCCGTCTATAAGGACGCTTGGAGAAATTCATGAAATGGCAAGTGTCGCTCTCGAATCAAAACCCTCTTCTGAAAAAAAATCATACATTTTGTATAACCAATCATTGCATTTGGGGATCCGACTACAGAAAGAACTTGAAGATAGATTTGAAAGTGCTATTCAACACGAAGAATTTATCGTGTACTACCAACCGATTATGGATATAGAAAACAAAACGCTGTACTCGATGGAAGCACTCGTGAGGTGGAATCATCCGATTCGGGGACAAATTCCGCCAATGGAATATATTCCATTTCTTGAAAAGAATGGGAATATTAGTCTGCTCGATCGGTGTGTGCTCAAACAAGTCTGCAAACTACTGAAAAATAGGATCGAGCAGGGTTTACAACCGATCTATATTTCAATCAATGTTTCTCGTTCACATTTATTGGTAAATGATTTCGTAGAAACATATGTTCAAACTGTCAAAGAATTTGGACTTGACCCCAAATTCTTTTGCCTTGAACTGACAGAAACCACGTTTATCGATGCGCCCTTACGAATCGGAGAAATCCTTAGCCAATTGACCCTCCACGGTTTTACTATTGCCATAGATGATTTTGGTTCAGGATATTCATCGTTAAATCTGCTCTATGATCTGCCTGCAAGTATCATAAAGATTGATCGGAAATTTCTATCTGATCTGCGTGAGACTAAGAAATCGGAATCGGTATTCAAGCACATGCTTCAGATGATTGAAGAATTGGGCATGGTGGCAGTCGCTGAAGGGGTGGAGACAGAATATCAAGTCACCTACCTGCAATCAGTCGGTTGCCCTTTGGCACAAGGCTTCTATTATGCAAGACCTCTTCCACCCGAACAGGCGTTTGAAATGGTGTGACAAGCTATTCTATACCCCATTCACTTCTCAGTTGATCTCGCGCTTGATCCAGAACAGACTGATATTGATTCGTAAGCTGACTATAGTGCTTCTGCAATAGTTGGATAAATTCCGGATCGCGTTCCATCGCCATTTCAACACCTTTACCGTACTTTTGGGTCAGCATCTCCTGTTTTTGGTCAAATACCTGTTGAAATTGCTGTTTGACTCTTTCTACCAGTTTATCTTTTGTAGTGAGGTATTGGCTGAAGAATTGGTTAATTTGCTCCAAAAGATGTAACGACGAACTCTCTTTTCCATCGATTACAGTCGCCATATGAAGAATTTTTTCAAATCGTGATGCGTACTCTTCACTCTGCGGAAGGGCGATATTCATTAGGATTGTTGATGCAATACCTTGTCTCAAGTGTATGCGATCGTCTTCTTTTGATGCTCGGTATGTTTTATCAAATGTTGTGTCTTCAGGGTCGTCGGAGGTTAAGTATGCGCCTGCTAATTTTCGTCCTTCCGTTCGTAAGGTGTCGATACGATTCTTTTCAGGATCAGCTGTGATGGATTCAGTCTTTTCTAAGGCAATCTCCCATGCCGATTTCAATAATGCCATTATGTGGACACCTCCAATATTCAATTCTCTCTATAGGATACTTATTCAAAAGCAGTTGGACAAGTATATTAGGATATATGGACGATAGAACCAAAAAACGATAGTCTAGATGATATGCAAGAAACGGGAAAAATGTATTGGGAACATCCTTATCTGAAGGAACTTGATTCGCAGGTTATCGATATCAAACAACATGACAAGCAATTGGCTGTAATAGTCGATAATACAATCTTTTACCCTGAAGGGGGTGGTCAACCGGGAGATCGCGGTTGGATTGGTCCTTATCGCATAACCGACACACAATACGGTCCCGAAGGCTCGATTCTCCATATTCTGGAAGAAGGACAGATTCCTGCCATAGGTGCTGCCTACCGCATGAAAATCGATTGGGATCACAGGTACGATTTCATGCAACAACATACGGCACAACATTTGATTTCAGGAATCATGTATTCTCAAGAGGCAATCGGAACTCTCTCAGTTCATTTCGGAAACGATGAGTTTACCATTGAAATTGACACCGATGAAATAGTAGACAGGACTTTGTACGCGATTGAAGATACTGTGAACCATATCATCAGGACCAATATTCCCGTGACTTCAGAAACTCGTTCGCTCGAAGAAGCCGGGTCTATGGGGTTGCGTCGCGAGATAAAGGTCGATAATGCTGTGCGTCTCATACGAATCGGTTCACATGATCTCATAGCCTGCGGCGGTATACATGTAGCTTCCACGGGAGAGTTATTTCATGTTATGTGTATCGGAACAGAAAAAATCAGAGGGCATGTGAGGACGCAGTGGCTTGCAGGGAGTCGTTGTGTGAGCGTTTTCAGACAAAATCACTCGATTATCAAACAATTATGTGCGGCATTCTCTGCCCCATCACGGCACTTGGTCGGATGTGCTACCTCGTTGCAGACCCAGTTGTCTGACATACAGTACACCCTTAGAAATTGCCAGACAGCTTGCGCAACAATGATACTTGAGCATCAGATAACACGTGCGGAATATGTTGATCAGACTCCGATTGTCGTCTTGGATATAAGCGACAGAGATCCGGATTTCATGAAACGACTGGCAGAAGCTGCCAATAGTATTGACTCTATTGCTTTGTCTGTGCTTCAACATCGAGATGACGGTAAATTGGCTTGGATGATTATCATAAAAGGTGCGATATCCGATAGATTTGATTTTACCTTGCTAAAAAATGAATTGTTACCGTCAATCAGTGCCAAAGGGGGAGGTCGACCTCCGATGTGGCAAGGAGTGGGGACTGCGCATATCTCAAATGAAGCATTCTTTCGCAAGTTTATCGAGTTGTTAAAGAATCAAAGGAATATAAGTGGATAACAAACAACATAGGACAAAAAGCTCAAAGCTTCATTTGTTCAATATTTCTTGGTTTAAAGAGGATGGTAATCTAGATTGGCGGCAAATCATCTTTAAAGCCGTGCTTCTTATGCTGTTTTTCTTAATCATATATGCGATCGGCCTCTATTTTGTTCGAAATGAATATCAAAAAATTGGCTCTTGGGTGAGCTCAAACCTTGGATTAAGCGGTATTGCCCTATTCACCTTTTTAACCGACATGCTCATCGTTCCGATGAGTGTCGATATAGTATTCCCGTTTGTACTCAATTGGGATCCGGTTCCACTGTTACTTACGATGGCATTGGCATCAGCTGTCGGAGGGTATTGTGGGTACTGGATTGGCCGATTGTTCGGTAAGATAGGTTTTATCCGCAGGATAACTAGTAGCTTCTCCGATGATGGAGAGCGGTTGGTAAATAAGTATGGAGTATGGGCGGTAGTAATTGCAGGACTCACTCCGATACCTTTTTCAACGGTGTGTTGGATTTCGGGGATGTTGAAGGTACACCATCTCTGGGTTGCATTGGCAACAATATCTAGATTGCCAAGAATGATCATCTATTTTGCAATTCTAAAAGGTGGTTTGTTTTTCCTGTTCTAGCGGTTACAGTACGCTTTCCAGCAATTCGATGATTTTATGAGTTCTCTGAGGGGCATCCCCGATATAATCGCTGCTATCCATATACGCATGCACTTCTGCTTCGGATACGAATGACAAGATGTGCGCATCATCGGCAAGGCGTTCAATCAGAGGATTCTCTTTGCCCTGTTGGACCTGCTCCCATGCTGCGAGGCTGTGGTGCCGTATCACTTCATGCATCAGTTGCCTATCGGCACCTCTCCGGACCAATTCCATCAACAATCGTTCACTGGATGCGAATACTCCCCACAATCCCAGATTTCGCTGGATCGCTTGTTCGTGTATGTTCATTCCGTTGATAAGACGAATCGCTGACATGAGTGTTTCTTCGGTCGCCAAAAACATTTCCGGTAACACTACTCTTCTGTTTGCAGAATCGTCAAGGGTCCGCTCCAACAATGAATTAGCTGCATTTTGCCACAAAATATCACATTGTGAGGCGACCCATCTGCAAAGCGAGTCAATTTTTTCCGAATCGATCGGGTTGCGTTTGAATGGCATGGCAGAAGAACCCACCTGCATCTTTCCAAACGGTTCACTCCATTCGCCGATTGCCGGACTTTGGAGCAATCTGAAGTCAAAGGCGAACTTATACAAGCTCTGGCATAACCCGGCCAGGGCAACACCGATTTTCCAATCTTGTTTGCGAGGATATACTTGAGTGCTTGCGGTGAAAGCAGTCAGTCCCAATTCTGACATCACCAATTCTTCCAATTGCGAAGCGGACATTTCAGAATGTTCGAGCAATACCGTGTAGGAGGCGCTGCTACCTACCGCTCCTTTCATCCCTTTGCCTTTGATCTCCTGAAGTAATTGTTTTAATGTCTTGATGTCTTCATGAATGTCTTGGGCTGTTTGTGCCAGACGATAGCCTACGGTCGTAATTTCAGCGGGTTGGATGTGGGTGAATGCGATGCATGGAACGTTAGCATAGGTATGCATCTTTTCGATTAATCCTTTGGCAAAAAGAATGGATTTCCCTAAGATAATCGATAAAGCTTCCTTCTGCCGCATGACTTCCATATTGTCCAATGCATCCATGCTGGTGGCCCCGAGGTGGATTATTGAACCGCCGACAGGGCATTGTTCCGCGAAAGTTCGTATTTCAGCCATCAAGTCATGTCTGATTTCTGATTCGATTTCTTGAACTCTCTGAATATCGATCATATCTTGGTGTGCAACAAGATCATCTACCTGTTCTTGTGTAACCAAACCGGCTTTCTTTTGGGCTTTTGCCAAGGCGACCCATACTCGACGAAGTAACAAACGTTTGTGGGATTCTGACCAAATCGAACGCATTTCATCTGTCCCGTACCTCCAAGTAAAGGGTGTGATGTACGTGTCGTACGAGAAAGATGCGTTCATGGGGTTGCTCCTACTATTTGTCCATAATTATTATCTGATCCCTTTCAGGTCCTACAGATATGAATTTTATCGGTGCTCCGACCAATTCTGCAAGTCTGAGAACATAAGTCTGGGCTTTGATAGGCAAATCTTCCCATGTTCGGGCATGTGCGGTACTGCACAACCAGCCTTCCCACTCTTCATAGATCGGCTCTGCTTTTTCTTGCCCGATGGTATCAGGTAAATCGGTGACGATAGTATCATCTATGCGGTAAGCGATACAAATTTTTATTCGCTCGAAGCTATCGAGAATGTCGAGTTTCGTAATTGCCAAATCGGTAAAACCATTGATCCAACAAGAATAATTAGCCGCGACGGCGTCAAACCATCCGCAACGACGAGGCCTGCCAGTGGTCGCTCCATATTCAGCACCAACCGCACGGAGCTTTTCTCCGTCCGAATCCAATAATTCCGTCGGGAAAGGACCTCCTCCGACTGATGACGAATATGCTTTCACAACTCCGACTACAGTATCAATTCTACTCGGTGCGATACCAGCGCCACTGCATGCGCCGCCGGAAGTGGGATTGCTACTTGTCGAGTAAGGATAGATGCCCCAATCAAGGTCGCGCATTATACCCAATTGCCCTTCAAGTAGGATTTCCTTCTTTTCAAGAACTGCCTGCCGGACAATTGGAACCGAATCGATGATGTTTGGGCCAAATCGGTGTTTCCAACGTGCACAAAGCTCCATCACTTGCTCTATATCAGTGTGTGGCAAACCGAAGTATTCAAGCTCCCTGTTCTTTTTTGGAAGCAACATTTCGAGTCTCGTCCTGAGTCTTGCAGGATCTAAGATGTCGCCTGCACGGATGCCGATACGGGTTGCTTTGTCGCTGTAACAAGGCCCTATCCCTCGTTTAGTAGTACCGACTGCCCAGTTTTCTTTGCGTGATTCTTCTTCGGCACCATCGAGAAGTTTGTGGAACGGGAGGATGAGATGAGCTCTTAAATCGATAAAAATATTATCGGTAGTTACTCCTGAGGCATGTATAGCATCGAGTTCAATAGCCATCGTATCGAAATTTACCACGGTACCTGCACTGACGATGCACATAGTTTCAGGATTGAATATTCCCGAAGGAACGATATGGAGAGCAAACTTGCCTTTTTCATTTATTACCGTATGTCCCGCGTTATCACCACCTTGGTAACGGATTACCAAATTGGCTTTCTGAGCAAGATAATCAACAATCCGTCCTTTTCCTTCATCTCCCCACTGGGCGCCTACAATTGCGGTTATGCTCACCGGTTTTCCTTTTTGATTGAAGCACAGGCGAGTCTTTCAAGCATTGCCTTCTCGCATGCTTCATGTTCATCGATGTTTTCTGCATCCCAAGGATATTTGATCCATACATCGGGGATATCCATTCCTGCAAAATATCGTTTTATGTCGGGCGGGAAATCATCGTCTTTTGGTTTCAGTTTGTTGTGGAGAACCAACACGGCAATCTCTTGCGGTTCATAATTCAACAACTCTCTGACACAGTAACTCAAGGTCGCCCTCGTATCATCCACTTCGTCGATAAGAAGGACTTTCTTATTCTTAAGATGGCGCTGAGCTTCATCAATCCATTGGATTTTTTGTGGATGATCGCTGTGAATGTTACCAATCCCGTAATATGAAATTCCGACTGCAAATATCGGTCTGTTGATATAAGTTTTAACAATCCGTGCAGGGATGAAACCCCCGGATCCAATTGCGACGATTACATCGGGATCATAACCGGAATCCAACAATCGTTCAGCCAGCGTATGCACCAATTTATGAACTGTGGCATATCCCACATAGAACTTATCATCCATGACGTATCCTCAAAGGTTTATTATACAGTGACGGGAACCATTTCAGCGATATAGGGTAAGGTTCTGTATTTTTCAGCATAATCAAGACCATACCCGACCACCCATACATCGGGAATCTGAAATCCAACGTAATCGAGTTTGACATCTACTTTCCGTCGTTCAGGCTTATCGAGCAGTACGGCGGTCCTTAGCGATGCAACTTTTCTCGTTAGGAAATTTCTACAAAGATAATCAAGCGTATACCCACTGTCGAGGATATCTTCGATGATCATCACATGGCGGCCCTCCATGTTTTCTCTCGTATCCATGATCATCCTGACGTTTCCCGTTGTCTGATTGCTATTCCCATAACTTGAAAGAGATATGAAATCAACCACATGCGGAATGTCAAGTTTCCTGCAAAGGTCGGCAAGGAAAATAAAAGATCCCTTAAGAACACCGACAAGGATAAGAGTTCCATTCGTCCCTGCATAATTCTTATTGATTTGTTGGGCGAGTTCATTGACTCTTCGTTGAATGGTGTCAGCGTCAATTAACACTCTAACCAGATCCTTTGTGAGAGGAGGCAATGCGATTGATGTCATGGCATCTCCTTGTTTTGTAAATCAAACAGACACTCTATGGCATAGCAGGAAAGATAATTGGGTGTCAAGTATAACAGTTCTTCAAATATATCTTCATTGAAATGTTATTTATATATAATATAAATGATTACTGTATGGAATCAATTGCTTCGACAGCATTGTCGAAAATACTATTTTCACCAATCTTATCTATGAAGCCCGAACGGTTGAACATTCTTGTCACCATCGGTTGTAATCCACAGAATAATACCTTTATTCCTTTATTTTCACATTCCTTCCAGAGCTCATCCAATTCTCCCATTGCACTTTGATCGATCATCGGAACACCCCTGATGGAAAGAATCAATATTTTAGAATCTTCTAGTGATCTAATTGAGCTGGTAAATTGATCGATCGAACCGAAAAACAGCTGTCCTGAAATATAGACAAGCTTCACACCGGTAATATTATCGGTAAGGTTTTTTCCTTTCCTGTGGTTCTTATCGACATTTTCAACGGTAATATTCAAGTAGATATTACCCAGGACAAACATCACCATTGAAAAGACAATTCCTATGACAATCGCTATCGTGAGATCAAACACTACAGTTGCAACCATGGTTATGGCAAATTGTGCAATCGAAGTTTTGTATCTGCGTGAAAAAATATGCTTGATCGCATCCCATTCATTCATCCTCCAGGCAGTGACGACAAGCACGCCGGATAGAGCCGCCAATGGAATTCTTGACATGGCAGGACCTAAAAGAAACATGGATGCAACCAAACCAATTGCATGGATAATGCTGGTCAGCCGAGTAACCGAACCTGATTTGATCGCGACGCTCGTACGAGCAATAGCTGCGGTTGCCGGAACGCCACCCAAGAAAGGAATAATGATGTTCCCGATACCTTGTGCGAGCAGTTCCCTGTCGGCATTGAGTTTCTCGTTTTTCATTTTTCCTGCTGAAGCTCCGCAGAGAAGGCTTTCAACCATACCCAAAGCGGCTATGCTCAACGCTGGCAGTACATATTCTTTTAACGCTGAAATCTGTATGGCACCAAATGTGAGTCGTCTTTCAGGTAACAGTGTTCGCGGGATCTTTCCGACTTCAGTGACATTGAAATCAAACAAGAGATTTATTCCCAAAGCTATGATGATGGCTAAGAGAGATGAAGGGAATCGAGCTCCCCATTTCTTAGGCCAGATTACCATGATCACGATAGCAAGAAGCCCAAAAAAGATTGGTTGCCATGAAGGATGAAATCCGAGCTCTCCGTATGAAAGCAATTTTTGGATGAGACTTTCTCCCTTTGATGTGGTTCCGAATAGGTTGTCAAGTTGTCCCAAAGCAATAATTATTGCAATTCCGCTGGTAAATCCTGTGATGACCGCAGAAGGAATGATCGTCACCACTTTTCCTGCTTTCAATAGGGAAGCAATAATTAAGATAACTCCTGAAAGCATGCCCGCGATGAACACCCCTTCAATTCCGAAACGAGCAGAAAGTGTGAGCAGGATAGCTGTCATTGCACCCGTAGGACCGCTGATTTGATACGAAGCTCCGCTTAAGGCTCCGATGACGATTCCTGCGATGATTGCAGTGATTAACCCCGCTGCTGCATCAGCGCCGGAACTAACGCCGAAAGCTAACGCGAGCGGAAGAGCGACTGCAGTCACTGTTAGGCCTGCCAATAAGTCTTGAGAAAATTTTTTCCCATTGTACCCCGAAAACTCCCGTTTTAAATCAGAGGAGAAATGTTTGATCATGTTGAGGTGTTCCTTGTGATGCCGATGTAAGCGACACCCCCTATATAGCACTTTCCAATGGTAAGAACAATATCTGCCGATGCTGATTGACTTGTAGTAATAAGGTTGTATAAAATATAAGTCCGGTTACGCCAAGACTTCCTTCCATACCGTACGAGCAGCGCTGGTTCATACGGTAAAGTCGGCGATATGAGGAGGGAGGTCTATGTTCGAGCAAGTCGATTATAAACACCTGCAAATCAATCCGTTTACCACTATTGCAGAGGATGCGTTTTTGTTGACCGCAGCTGACGGATCATCATGGAATACGATGACTGGCGGTTGGGGTGCGATGGGTGTCTTGTGGAGCAAACCCGTCTGCATAGTATTCGTCCGTGACAGTCGCTATACGTATACATTCATGGAGAAGGCTGAAGGTTTTACGCTCTCCTTTTTCCCGTTAGAGTGGAAGAAGGCCTTGACCTTCTGCGGATCCCATTCCGGCCGGGATACCGATAAAGTCGCTGCGACAGGTCTGATTCCCGTTGAATTGGATGGCTCAGGCGGAACTGGCAGGATAGCCTTTGAACAGGCAAATATGATCTTTTCTTGCACCAAAGCAGCAAGAGTACCGTTTGATCCTTCTTGTTTCGTGCTTAACAATATCGAAGACCATTATCCTCGGAAAGATTATCACCGAATGTACGTTGGGTATATTGACCAGATTCTTGTTCGGGAAATCTAAGGGAGGACGTAGGCGATGGCCTTCGAATTGGATAAGGACAAAGCACTATCAACCTTATCGTTGATGTTGCGCATACGGTTGTTTGAAGAGAAAATCGAAGAAATGTTTTCCAACCACGTGATGCACGGAACAACCCATCTTGCCATCGGTCAGGAAGCAGTCCACGCCGGAGTCTCTCCCGCATTGGATCCGATGGATTGGATAGTAACCACCCATCGCTGCCATGGACATACTCTTGCAAAAGGCTCTTCGATTGAAGAAATGTTTGCAGAATTTCTTGGTTATTCGAATGGGCTGGCATATGGATTGGGCGGCTCAATGCATCTTATTGATGTTGACCGTCATAACGCAGGGTCTTCGGCGGTCGTCGGTAGCGGAGTACCGATCGCAACAGGAATGGCTCTCCAATTGAAACGTTCCGGATCGAAACAGTTGGCGGTTGCGTTTTTTGGTGATGGAGCCAGTAGTCGCGGAGCCATTCATGAATCGATGAATATTGCTTCAGTGATGCGTCTGCCGGTGCTGTTTCTCTGTGAACATAATATGTACGGAATGTCAGCCTGTGCCCGAGATATGGTTTCAACAGATTCTATCGCTCATCGGGGCGCTTCATATGGGATTGAAAGCAGAATGGTTGATGGCAATGATGTTGAAGCTGTGTTCGAAAGTGTCACCCATGCGGCTGATTACATACGGGAACACGGGAAACCGTACCTGCTGGAAACCCGAACATATCGTTTTTCTGGGCACTCGAAAAACGATAAGAAGTTGTATCGGACGCACGAAGAAGAGCAGCAATGGCTTCAACGTGATCCGATCGCATTGTTTGAACAACGCCTGATAGAACGCAAACAGATGTCTGTCATACAAATGGAATCACTGAGACAATCAATCAAAGATGAAATGGATACCACTGTCGAACAACTTATGAACAATCCTCAAGAGCTTACGATCGAAGAGGCTGCCGGCTTTACGTACGCATCGAAGGAGGATAGCGCCCGATGAAAAAATTAAGCTGTCGTGAGGCTATTCGAGAAGCTTTGGCAGAAGAAATGCTACGTGATGACAATGTGGTGCTCATCGGAGAAGATCTGGGGTGTTACGGAGGGTGTTTTCAAGTTACAGCTGGCCTTTTTGAAACATTTGGTCCCAAGCAAATAATTGAAACTCCTGTTTCTGAAGAAGCTATCGTCGGAGTCTCGATAGGAGCTGCGATGATGGGGATGCGACCCGTTGTTGAAATCATGTATGGTGATTTTTCCACCTTGGCTGCCGATCCGCTTATCAATCATGCTGCGAAAATGAGATTTCTCTCAGCTGGAAAACTATCTGTACCGTTAGTGTATCGTACGCCTATGGGATCGGGAACCGGTGCGGCCGCCCAGCATACCCAGAGTTTGGAATCCATGTTTACCAATATTCCCGGATTGAAAATACTCTATCCATCGATGCCGGCCGATCTAAAGGGGTTAATGAAGAGTGCCATCCGTGATCAGGATCCGGTATTGTTTTTTGAACATAAGTTATATGGTGTCGAAGAAATGATTCCCGAAGAGGACTACCTCATACCGATCGGGAAAGCCGATATCAAGCAAAAAGGCAACGATGTTTCAATCATCACATATGGCAAAACGGTGTTTACTGCGTTAGAGGCGGCAAGGTTACTCGAAGATGATGATATTTCTGCAGAAGTAGTGGACTTAAGAACTTTACGGCCTTTGGACAAGGATGCAATCATTGCAAGTGTCGTGAAGACCGGAAGAGCGGTGGTTGTCCATGAAGCCCCCTTATTTGGAGGATTTTCCGGTGAAATTGTTGCTACCATAGCCGAGCATCCAGAAGCATTCCGAGCATTGAAAGCTCCGGTTGCCAGGGTGTGTGGGCTTGATATGCCAACTCCATTCAACAAACACCTGGAATTGGAACTGCCTCCTTCACATACCCGGATCATCGATGCCGTATTGACATTATTTCGGTCATGAGTGAGAAAAACAGCGATTCCCGGTAAATACCATAGCCAGTCCCAGTTCATCACAGGCCTGGATCACTTCAGCATCTCTTACCGATCCTCCCGGTTGGATAATCGCTGAGATTTCGCTGTCCTTAAGTAAATCGATGTTATCCCTAAATGGAAAAAATGCATCGGAAGCGAGTACTGCCGGTCCTTTTCCTTTTGCTTTCCCAATGGCAATCTTAACCGCATCAACTCGGGAAACCTGTCCTGAACCAATTCCGAGGGTAGACCGTTCATTTGCAACAACGATGGCATTTGAACGCACATGGCGAACAACTTTCCATGCGAATAATAGTTGTTCGATTTCTTGTTGGGTGGGCTTTTTTTTGGTTGCGATCGTTAGATTTTCTTTTGAAATCGTGAGGACATCACGTTGTTGTAACAAAAGGTCATCGCCAAAAAATTTTCCTGCCAATGTTGATTCAGACAATGACAATGGACCTGTTTCAATAAGCCGCACATTTTTTTTATATCTAAATATCTCCAGAGCTTCATCATCAAATACAGGGGCTGACACCACTTCCAAGAATTTTTTGCTGAGGTAGCTAGCAATTTGGCCGTCACATGGCTTGTTCAATGCGGCAATTCCTCCAAACACAGAAAGACTGTCAGCTTCAATCGCTGAACGGACCGCATCAAAGATGGTTGTTCCGATAGCTACCCCGCAGGGAATCGCGTGCTTGATGGCAACACATGCCGGACTGGTGAATTCACTTACAGCTTCGATAGCCTTTTGTGCATCGCCTAGATTGTTAAAAGATAACTGTTTTCCTTGCAATACATTACAATCAAGTAAAGAGAATGAAGAACCTTTTCCTGGTGCTCGTATTGCTTTATAAGCTGCTGCTTTTTGGTGTGGATTCTCACCATATCGTAATAATCGATCCTGCGAATCAACAGTGATCCGTGAATCAACATGGAGTTTGAACGTGAGCGAAAGTTCTTTCGGGAAACTATCTTTCGGTAATAAATAGTCTTGTATCAACGAATCATATGCCGCCGTATGGGCAAATGCTTTTGTCGCAAGACAAACTCTTGTTTCATAGGAGATGCATTTATTTGTTGATAATTCTAAAGCAATCCGATCATAATCACTAATGTCGGTGATCACACAAGCCCACCCGAGATTCTTAGCTGCGGCTCTGATCATTGTCGGGCCGCCGATATCGATATGTTCTATCGCCTCATCGAAGGTGATTCCTTGTTTCTTGATTGTCTGTTCAAACGGATAGAGGTTGCATACTACAAGGTCTATCCAAGAAATCGAATGGATTGAAGCCTCTGCGCTATCCCGATCGCGAAGACCGAGGATGCCGCCCATGATCGCAGGATGCATGGTCTTCACCCTTCCGCCCATCATTTCAGGAGAATTGGTATACGCTTCTACCGCAATC
>JAAYIV010000004.1 GCA_012523305.1 Spirochaetales bacterium | reverse complement strand
TCTTCGACGACCAAGCTGATGATGCTTACTTGGTCGCGGATGGTGACATTGCGTATCATCAACTGTTTCCATAATGCGCTTCGTATCGCATCGAGCCCGATGGTGGTACTACCCCTGACTCGTTTTCCGAAGCAGGGAATCACCCCGTTGTAATTTCCATGTTCATCTTTGCTAAAATTGATGCCATAGCTTTCCAATTCATGAAAGCGGTCGGTGCATTGTGTCGCTAACAGTTCTGACAATCGGGGGTCGGCCGTGTGATCGGCAGCCGCCAGGATTTCTTCGATATAATATCGGACGGTATCTCCCGGGTGGATAATCGCATTCATACCCCATCCCCTGGTTCCCGGATAAAACGTGGAACCGGTATGGCCGAATCGTTGTTTTGTCACGAGCAGTACCTGTGCTCCGCTATCACTGGCGGTTATCGCTGCCTTGATTCCGGCAGCTCCCCCTCCGATAATCAACACATCAGTTTGCATGGTGTAATCAATGTTCATACCTTATGTGGCGGCCTTATCGCGGGCTGCGTCTCCTTAGGAAAAATAATCGATGGTGTGTTTCAGGGCTTCTGCTTGCCGTAAGGCAATATCATAATCCTGAAAACTGGTTTTGAATTGAGCAAGCGTGGGTTGGATGCGTTCGCATACCGGACAATCACCGCGTGAATAATTTTTCACGGTTCCTTTGTACAAATGATGGAAGTGGGGAGCACGATATGCATCACCATAGAAATTCATTTGTGCGAATGTCGGTTCGAGATGTATCGGACACCATGCCGAATACAATCCGTCTCCGCCGAATTCTATGAATTTCTTGCGGAACGTGCGCCAATCTTGACCAAGAAGTTGTTCATCGACTCGGCACACATACGCCCACCAAGTATGACCGTATCCATCAGGAACGTGCTGCCTGATCAGCCAAGGAACGGCAGCGGAAACTTCTTCATACAAGCCCGCGATGATTCGCCGAGCTTCAACGAGGTCCTCAAGACGCTCTAGTTGTGCCAAACCTAATGCCGCACTGGTCACGGGCATTCTGAAATTGTAGCCAAATGTAGGATGTCGTTTGAAATTCCAGTCCTGGCGAATGTCGCGGGGAACAGTACGAGGAGCGTCCGATTCGGCTTCGATGGTCGGATAACCAAATCCCATCACTCGTTTTATCTTCCTCATGTAATCGCGGTCATTGCATGTGACCGCACCGCCGTCACCGCCGGTGGTCATGTGCTTCGATCCTTGGAAGCTATAACTGGCGGCATGTCCGATCGATCCGACAGGCCGGCCTTTATAGGTTCCCAAATAACACTGGGCATTATCTTCGATCACCGTCAGCCCATATTCTTTTGCAAGGTCCATGATCGGATCCATGTCGCATGCAAGACCATAAAGCGATACGGGAATGATGGCTTTGGTATGGGCTGTTACTTTACGTCTCGCGTCTTGAGGATCCATGAGAAAGGTATCGCCCAGGATATCAACAAACACCGGGACGGCATAACAGTACAATACTGCGGTGGCGGTGGCCACCGCGGTAAGGCAAGGGACCAAGACCTCATCGCCCGGGCCTACTCCTGCTGCCAATAGGCAAGCGTGTAGGGAAACTGTCCCGTTAGAACACGTCACGGCATAGTGTGCGCTGAATTTCTTTGCCAATGCTTTTTCAAAACGTACATTCATGTCAGAGCGGTCAGAATTGCCAAAGCCGGCATCAAGCACCTCATTCATGTACTTGCGATCGTTTTCTCCAACTCTGCCTTTGGGTAATCGAGAAAAAACCTCACGTGCGTGGTCATCTGCATAGCGTCTTATCTGTTCCATCAGGCGTTCTCCTCACAACTCTTCTTGAATTGTTCTTCCGATGAAAACCTATCTGTTTGGTGTATATAGAAAAACACAGCTAGAAATTTTTGCTGTGCTTTTCTATTACGATTAATGTGTTATGTTCGCTACTTGCATTAAAATCATGTAGATAAGAGAGACAATTGAGAATCGAATCAGTACTCCGCTGAAGTAGTACATCGAAGTATAATGGCT
>JAAYIV010000131.1 GCA_012523305.1 Spirochaetales bacterium | reverse complement strand
TGGGAGCGGGGGATAAATACTCCAGGAGGTCCCTCCCGCAGACTACTCCAGCTGATCAGAGACAATCCTGAAGTGATTGAACAATACTTTATCAGAGCTTAGGAAACTGACAAGTGAAAAAATTCTTGTGCTCATCATGGGAGGTTGGAGTGATTGTTGGGGTGAGCAAATTCAAGCCGGGCATTACATGCATCCTTGGTATTGGTAAATTATAGGTTCTCTGTCGCTCTGGCTTTCCCTCCCCAGATGAGGAATTCCTGCCTGATACCGACGGTCCGAAATTACGTTTCTTCTCCGAAGGGGTCTTGGCAATGAGGTGAATCCATGGTAGATTAAAAGTAGGGATTTCCCTACTTTGGAGGAAAACATGGCACAACAGTTCGTTGACAATGCAAAAGTGATGGCCAAAGGTCAGGTGACCATCCCTAAGGATGTCAGAGAAGCCTTGGGCATCGGAACCGGGGATCGTGTTACCTTTTTAGTGGATGGAAGCAATGTGAGGATTATCAACTCAGCGCTCTACGCCATGGAGATTCTGCAGAATCAGATGGCTGGTGAAGCACAGAAAGCAGGCTTAAAAGATGATGAGGATGTGATTGCCCTTGTGAAAAGTATTCGCTCTGAGGATACTGAATGAGAGTCCTTATCGACACCAACGTCTTGATTTCAGCAGCGCTGTTTCCTCAAAGCACGCCGGCCCAGGCTTTCTGGAAAGCCAATACCTATCCATTTCAGGCTGTAATTTGTGAGCAGAACCTTGACGAGATGAAGCGAATCTTCACGAAAAAGTTTCCTGACAAGCTTCCATCCCTAGAGTCGTTCATCTCAAACTCTCTTCTTTCAATCGAGATAGTCGACACTCCTGAAATTCCCGTAGAAGAAGAGAGATCAATGCGCGACATGATGGACAGGCCGATATTGCGTAGCGCGATAGTCTCTGGTGTTGATATCATTCTGACAGGGGACAAAGACTTCCTTGAATCTGGAATAGATCACCCTCGAATGATGACTCCATCGGATTTTTTGTTTGTTCGTCCGTCTTCTGAGAAGTGACTCCATCATGTGAGCACATGTTTAGGTTTGAAGCATTTCCGAATGTGATGGCAATCCTACTGCATCTACGTAAGGGGTACATGGTACTTAGAACCTTCCGATAGACAAAGTCAAAGCTGCCTCATCTCTCCCTCAACTGGGAAGTCGAATTGCTTTGATAGTTTCATCTTCATCTACTCCTCCTTATTCTTGTCGAGAAGGCTCCGTATGACCGGCGCGAGATCGATGCTCTTTATCGCCCCGTATCGGTCTACGAAATAGTTCTTCATGTAGTCTTCGGTCTTCCGTACTCCGTTCGCTCCTGCAGTACCGAAATCAGATAAGGAATAGTGTGTGCTGCAGTGCGTCTCTTCATCACGATCCACGAACTTGATCTCGTCCCTTCTGAACAGATTGGAATTCAGGAAGATCGGATTGTGCGTATTGAACACCAATTGTGCTCTGTGGGTGTTCAGCTCATCGTTGTGAAACAGCGTGATGATATTCATCAATGCCATCGGGTGGATGGAGGCTTCGAACTCATCGACGACTAAGACTCCACCTTTACGCAAGGTTTGCAAGACAAGAGGAAACAGGTTGATGAATCGGATCGTTCCGAAAGACTCGAACAGATCTACAGGAATAGCAGTAGACTTAACGTCCCCCTTGAATATGGAGCAAAGC
>JAAYIV010000130.1 GCA_012523305.1 Spirochaetales bacterium | reverse complement strand
CCATCCGGCAGAAGGGCTGCCCTTTATTCATTCGAACCTCTGATGCGTCTGGTAAGGGTGTAAAAGAATCAAACATGCAACTAACACAATAGAGATACAAATCATCAGCAATGGAAAAATTAACACAAGAAACCGTGAACTTCACGGAGAAAAATATAGACAGGATAGCCGCTCTTTTCCCGAGCGCCATTACCGAAACAAAAGATGCCGACGGCAAACTGAAACGCGTCGTGAACTTCGACCAATTAAAGCAGCTACTTTCCGATGAGGTGGTCGATGGAGATGAATGCTACGAGTTCACCTGGGTGGGGAAGAAGCAATCCATCATTGAGGGGAACCGTCCCATCCGGAAGACGTTGCGCCCATCAAAAGAGGAAAGTAAGAACTGGGAGACTACCGAGAATCTCTATATTGAAGGCGATAACCTCGAGGTGTTAAAGCTTCTGCAAAACTCCTACCTGAACAAGGTGAAGATGATCTACATCGACCCCCCCTACAATACCGGGAACGATTTTGTCTACCGTGACAATTTCAAGGTCTCGAAAGAGGATTATGAGGAAGAGTTGGGGCTGTTCGATGAAGAAGAAAACCGGCTGTTCAAAAACACAGAGTCCAACGGTCGCTATCATTCCGATTGGTGCAGCATGATGTATCCCCGTCTGCAATTGGCCCGTAACCTGTTGACAGATGATGGGGTAATTTTTATTTCGATTGATGACAATGAGGACTATAATCTACGGAAAATATGTGATGAAGTGTTTGGGGAAAGTAACTTCATTGCTCAGGTAATTTGGGAAAGATCTTTTGCTCCCATTAACCTCATGAAACATTTTTCTCCATCTCATGATTATATTATTTGTTATGCGAAAAGTATTGATCTATTGACTTGTAATGGAATTCCAAGATCAGTAGAAACAGATAGTAGATATTTAAATCCAGATAATGATTCTAGAGGAGTGTGGTCATCAAGTGATATTTCGGTGGGTCCTGCTATAGCTGAAAATGTTTATTCTATTACGACGCCCTCCGGGCGTATAGTAGAGCCTCCAGCTGGTCGCAGCTGGAGTCTCTCGAAAAAAAGTTTTTTCGAGAGACTCCAAGATAATCGAATATGGTTTGGTTCTGATGGAGATGGAGTGCCAAGGATAAAAAGATTTCTTTCTGAATTAAGAAAACAAGGAGTGACTCCTATGACACTCTGGAAGAAAGAGGAAGTAGGTCACTCTCAAGATGCAACTCAGAAATTAGCTCAACTATTTGATGGTAAAAAGTATTTTGATTATCCAAAACCTTGTGGGTTAGTTCGTAGATGTATAGAGCTGTATTCAGAAAAGGATTCGATCATCCTCGACTTTTACTCTGGCTCCGCTACCACTGCCCATGCGGCAATGCAACTCAATGCCGAAGATGGTGGTAACCGTAAGTTCATCATGGTGCAGCTGCCGGAAGAGACCGATCCCAAGTCAGAGGCTTACAAGGCGGGATACAAGAACATCTGCGAAATCGGGAAAGAGCGCATCCGCAGGGCAGGGAAAAAGATTGAGGAGGAGCTGAAGGCGAAATCAAAAGAGGGTGAATTGTTCAAGGATGAGGAACACAAAACACCGGACACCGGTTTCCGGGTACTGAAAGTGGACAGCACCAATATGAAGGATGTTTATTATAGTCCCTCTCAATACAACCAGCAGATGCTTCTGGACCTGGAAAGCAATATCAAGGATGACCGTACCGATATTGACCTGTTGTATGGTGTACTGCTCGACTGGGGTGTGCCGCTATCATTGCCTCACATCACTGAAAATATTGACGGGAAGGATGTGCACTTTG
>JAAYIV010000129.1 GCA_012523305.1 Spirochaetales bacterium | reverse complement strand
GAATAGTTTGACTTATTATCATAACAATAAATAAAATAAAGGGAAATTTTGATGATACATTTTGTTACTATAGTAACAGTTTCACATAATTAGTGATATTAATACATCAAATATCGACACACGACTTCGTTACATCATGTCACAACTACTATCGAAATTTTTGATTTTCATCTTTTTTTTATAAAGAATAGTCTTATTGATATGTTCACTCTTCATCAAAACCGATTGTTCCTAATACCAATTGCTATCTGCTACTTTAGAATTGGCATCAATCTTTCTTCACATTCCGATGATAGAGATAATTGGGATTAAACTATCTTTTTTATAAGATTATACTTACTTATTCTATTTATTGTACTCCAAAAAAATCGCATATAGGAATTTCACTCAATAACTAAAATATTTTCTTTCTAATTCCCACATATTATGGTAGAATTGTAACGGAATACAGTACATTTTTGTGTCACTTACCACGTTATTCCAAAAAGGTTTCAGCCCAGCACATGCTCGGCTGCGATTTTACACGTTAATTGCAATAAAAGTTCGTAACATGTAGGATATATATGTATATATGAAATAAGGTTTGGTGCTTAAGATGATGAGACGCGAGAAACGGATACAAGACCTTGCAGATTTTTTAAAGATGAACAATGCCTGTTCAATCGGTGAGCTAGCAAAAAAGTTCAGTGTTTCTGAGATGACTGTCCGTAGGGATCTGGCAATACTGGAATCAAAACGTGTCATTCGTTTTATCCATGGCGGAGCCGTATTCAACCCGAGTTACGATCCGGTCCATATGGATGATTTTTCAGGACTCCAGGATTCCGACTACCTGTTCAATCAACAAATAGTGAAAAATAAAGATGATAAGATAGCGATCGCAAAAAAAGCCGCTTCGCTGATCGAACCGGAGGAATCGGTAATGATTGATTCCGGAACCACCATGACGTATCTATGTAGGGAAATCGACAACACGTTTTCATTTACCGCAATCTGTTGGTCACTCAATGTTCTTGTGGAGCTAAGCAAACGTCAAAATTGCAAGTTGATCAGCTATGGAGGGTACTTCCACTCTCAAACAAAAATGTTCGAAAATCCTTACCCTTCGGATTTTATCAAATATACCCGTGCTTCCAAAGTGTTCGTATCAGCAGGAGGAGTCCATCCGCAACTAGGGGTAACCACCCCACTTTCTTACGAGTCGGGTACGAAGCGAACGGCAATTGAGGCCAGCAAAACAAGTATCTTGTTGGTTGATGCATCGAAATTTGGCAAAATATGTACGACCCATTTCGCCAATATCGAAGATTTCGACATCATCATCACCAATGATAAACTGGACGCATCGATGAAGGATGAGATTGTCAACAGAGGCGTAAAGCTAATTCTAGTGTAATATTTACCTCATAATGTATCATTTATTCTCTTTAAAATGTTTGAATTGTTACATATTATGTGAGAATTATATTGACAATAACATATTCAGGCAGTACCGTTTAGAGAGAAGAGGTAATCATTTACAGGGGGACACATGCTTGCTTTTATATATAATGAACAGGGCAAATTAGAGCTCAAACAGGTTGAAATGCCAAAGGTGACTGAGAAAAGCGCGGTTGCAAAAATTGAAGCTGCCTCGATATGTGGTACTGATTTGAGAACATATCGCTTTGGCTCTTCAAAAATCAAGCCTCCTCGGATCATCGGGCACGAAATGGTAGGAACCATTGTTGAAGTAGGCAGGCAAGTCAAAGGTTTTGCTGTTGGAGACCGCGTACAAATCGCTCCGGCTATCGGATGCGGTCAGTGTCCCTCATGTAAAAAGGGAAATACCAATCTTTGCGACAATCTTAAAACCGTGGGATTTGATTTTGATGGGACGTTTGCCGAGTACATACACATTCCTGAAGAAGCGTTTGCCCAAGATCATGTTACAAAAGTCCCCGATCATTTAGATCCAAAAGAAGCTGTATTAACTGAACCGATAGCTTGTATCGTGAATGCACAGAATTATCTTCATATATCAAAAGGCGACAACGTGGCAATATTCGGCTCTGGATTTATCGGAACGATGCATGCGCAACTAGCGTATCATCAGGGTGCTGACAAAGTATTCATGATCGAAGTAAACGATGAGCGGATCTCAAAGGCCAAAGAATTGCTTCCCCAATTAGTAACGATCAATTCACTCAAGGAAGACCTGTACAGTACTATAATGACCCATACCGTCAATCGCGGGGTGGATGTTGCCATCACAGCTTGTTCGGTAGGAAGCGCCCAGTCAGATGCCTTGAACATCATTGCCAAACGTGGTCGCGTGAGTCTGTTCGGAGGTCTTCCTAAAGAATCCAAAGGCTTTTTAGATAGCAACATCATCCATTACAAAGAAGTCTCTGTATTCGGAGCACATGCTTCCACTGTGGCCCAGAACAGATATGTGATGAATCTTATTGCCTCAGGGAAATTGAATGTGAAGCCATTCATCAAGAAAACCTTTTCACTTACTGAAATTCTGGATGCCTTCGCAGCATTGAACAATGAAAGTATTGTGAAAGCTGTTTTGGTACCATAATATTCTTCGGACTTCTTCCACCCTACCGAGTCCAAACCATCTTCGTATCCAGTCGTACTGACTGGATACGTTTTTGTTCAATAGGAAAAGAATTCGGTTTTATCACTCGTTAATAATACTATCAGCTTGACACGGATATTCCATAATCGAACAATTGGTGAACATGGACAGTACGAGAGACATTATCATCCTTTACAATAACGTCAGCCAGGAAGGCACCGAGGATGTGCTGGATAGCATCCATCAAGCCCAATGGATTGCAGAAATCCTCACTGACAAGGGTTATAACGTAGGACTACGGCCATTTTCATTCTCAGCGATTGACACATTCGCTACCATGGCGGTGACAGAACGTCCGATAATTTTCAATCTTGTTGATTCTGCTCCCGAAGAAGAATATCTGGCATATCTCATTCCCGGAATCTTACACCATGCCCACCTCCGTCATACCGGTTGTTCTCTCGAAGCTCTTCATGCGACCACCGACAAGGTAATGACGAAACATATGTTGCTTAACCACGGAATTGCTACGGCGCAATGGATTTCTTCAGGACGCTTGCATGGCGAAATTGATTGGAACGATAAGGTCTCGTTCATTCTGAAACCCACTAGCGATGACGCTTCCGTAGGAGTCAGCGACAACTCATTGCTCACCGTCTCTGCATTAACCGAAGCACTCGAAGCGATTGGCAAAAGAGAACAGGAAACCTCCGTACGGTGGTTTGCAGAGAGATTCATCGAAGGAAGGGAATTCACGGTCTGCATGTATGAAAAAGAGGGATGCGTATCGGTAATGGATCCATACGAATGGGTCTTTGAGGGGTACGAAGAGCGGCACCTGCCGAAAATCATCACCTATGATGCGAAATGGAACGAATCTTCGTACGGATTCGAACACATTATTGCCCGTTATGACTTTCCTGATGAGGAAACCGAGCTTCTCGAATCGATACGCGCAATCGCAAAACGATGCTGGGCATTATTTGGGCTGTCCGGTTACGCCCGAGTCGATGTACGGGTGGACACCTGGCAAAAGCCATGGGTGTTGGAGATAAACGGTAATCCAAGTTTTTACGGATTCTATCATAGCGCAAAAAAAGCCAACATCGAGTTCGAATCCATCGTGCTGGACATACTATCGTCAAGTCATTACTGATTCACAGATATTTATCAACCCATATCAATGGCTCCAGTTCATACTCATTCGCCCCATAAAATTTTTGAGCTCGTTCGTTGCGAGGATGGGTAACCATTGCCACATAACCACATGTGTTGTCTTTAGCCCATTGTTCTACATAATGTAGTAACTCGGTAGCCACATGGTGACGTCGGTACATCGAATCAACAAACAGTTCATTCACCCAAAGGTAATCTCCGCCACATTCAAGGCCACTGCAGATATTTCCATAAGAAAATGCTATCGCATGTTGTTCTTCGTCATAGAGAACGAACAAAACCGAGCGACTTTCTGGTTTCATCGCATTATCGATCACATTAATTACGAATTTGCGATCATAATCATACCCAATGAATCGCAACTGTTCGACCATCATAGTGACAACATGTTCAAAATCCACAATATCGGTATCGTGTTGATACACAGTGCATCGGTTCATATTTTTTCCTCAACAAGCGGTAGTATACCAAACTAGCTCGACTCTCGTGAATACTCCTGCTATACTGACTTTACACGCAACAGCTTCAAGGTATCCGAATGTCCCGAAAATCGTGCGGGGACACTATCGTCTTGTTGCTCGCGGAGGAGGCGATGGACATATCGGTAGAAAAGAAAAGCACCCAAGGATTATATACGACACCCTTGTTGCACCAAACATCCTTCTGGTCCAGGGTCAAACAACACCAAGGTATCAGATCTATGGCGTTTGACATAAAGGTCAAAGCGGCGGACATGTATGACGGACCTGTCAAAGACCAGTGGTTCATCGATGACGTGCTGATGCTTCTGCTAGATATCGGTAATGGCAAGAGCATAGGGTATGTCCCGTACGGACCGGCTATCCACCCTATCGAAGATCGCTATGGTCTATTTATCGAAGAATTATCCGAATCGCTTTTATCGTATGTCGGTAACGATTGTATCATGCTTCGTTACGATCTTCCGTGGGAATCCCCATGGGCACAAGATGAAGGTTCACATACTGAAAATGGCGATTGGACCGGACCTCCTTCCCCCTCTACCCAAGAAATGCGTTTGAATTTCAGTACCCGAAATTGGAATATCCGGAAAGCACCGACCGATATATTGCCAACCGACACATCATTCATTACGGTCAGCAAAAAAAGTGATGTGTTACTTAGTGCGATGAAACCCAAAACTCGCTATAACATCGCATTGGCAAAGAAAAAACATGTCCGGGTAAAAACAGGAAGTGCCGAGGATATCGATATCTTTTACGACTTGTACCGCCAAACTTGCATGCGGAATACCATTCATCTCCATCGAAAAGAGTATTTCAAAGCGATGTTCCAAACCGCGATAGGGAAGCATACAAACAGCGGAACCGATTTTGATTTGTTGATCGCCCAAGTGGATGGGCAGCCGTTATCAGCGATGTTCCTTACCTACTCGAGTTCAAGAGCCACGTATTTATTCGGAGCTTCCGCGTCTTACGGACGCCAAACGATGAGCACGTACGCCTTGCAATGGGAGGCCATCAAACGAGCCAATGACCGCGGGTGTTCCGAATATGATTTGTTCGGGACCGCTCCCAATAGTGACAGCTCTCATCCGATGCACGGGCTTTATCGTTTCAAAACAGGATTCGGCGGCCGTCCTTTCCACAGGATGGGATGTTGGGATTATCCATTGGATCGAGAAGCTTATCAACTCTTTAGCACATCGGAAATGGTGGCTCCCGGATACCATCGCTAAAACAAAGGCCTACCGTCCTATTAAACCTCAATCAAGATGTCACCTTATCGGGTGATGTCTTGTAATACACCGCGAATACGATGTGAAATACCCCGAAACGACGATAGCTGGGAAGCCTTCGGTCTTCTAGGATACCCATGAAGGGGCTGCATATGAAGAAAAAGCGACTTACCGATGCGATGATATTGGTAATTTTTTGTATCGCATCGATTATCTCATTATTACTGGTCGGCACGATCACCGTCGACAGCTCAACCGAAGCATTCATGCCCCAAGAGGCTCCTGTCGTACAAATCAACGAAGAGCTTGAACAGCGTTTCGGATCTACCGATGCAATCGTAATTGGCTTGTCTACCCGATTCGGTTCAATCTTACATCCGCAATATCTGGCAACGATAGATGGGATGACGGAAAGAGTGAGCGGTATCGCAGGTGTCGGGCAAGCCATCTCGATTACCAATGCAGATCATATCAGCGCCAGCAACGAGGGAATACAGATCGTGAGTCTCTATGACCCCGAAAGTGACCGATCATTATCATCGATGAAACAATATCTGGATGATTGGCCAGAATTTTACCAATCGAACCTCATAGCGGCCGATGAATCGATGGCATCGATCATTGTGCAACCACAATCGGGACTGTCCGCTTTCGCTACCGAAAAAATTCTCGCAGAAATCAGGACAATCGTCGATGCAACCGACCAAGACTGTCTCGATATCGCGATAATCGGTTTGCCGGTGATAAAAAGTGAGATTAATCGGAGCCTTGTCTCGGATATCATCGTGTTAGCTCCCATCGTCGCCGTTATTATCATCATAGTCCTCATCATCGCCTTCAGGCATGTATCCGCGGTTGTACTATCGATGATCACCTTGGTAATCGCTGTCGCTTTGACTGTCGGGACAATCGCGTTGCTGGATATTACCTTCACGATGGCAACGATGCTTGTCCCGGTGCTGCTGGTCATCGTGGGAAGCGCATACTCAATCCACGTGATGAGCCATTTCCAAAAAGAAGTGAATAAACATACTTCTTTTATTCCTCCCGAGGAAATTGGAAGGATTGTTTCCAAGATTATCAGAAATAACAAAACACCGATCATCATGGCAGGAGCTACGACTGCGGCAGGATTCATCGCTCAACTTTTCAGCCCTCTGCAACCTTTCAGGACATTCGGGTTGCTGTGTGCTTTTGGTGTACTGCTTTCGCAAATCACTAGCTTGATTATCTTACCGATTTTACTACGGCTTACCTATCGTAACGGTATGCGCATCACTCAATCATCACAGAGGACATCAAAAATTCGATCAAACCACTGGAACCTGCTCATCCGTGTAAACCAGCAACATAGGCTAATTATCCTTTCTCTTTTCATACTATTGATCTTTGCGATGATCGTTTCAGTATTTCGCATTCCTGTCGGAACTGATTTATTGTCATTCTTCAAAGACAATACTAAATTGGTGAACGATACAAAGTTATTCAATGACAAGATGGGAGGAAGCGGAGTCCTTGCGGTAGCAATAGAAGCTGACACGCCCGGATCAATCATGACTCCTTCGTTTCTTACCACAATCTCTGAATTCGAAACGATCATCCAAGACGATCCTGCCGTAGGGAAAATCCAATCAATCATCCCCTATGTCGAACGGATTAATCGAACGATTAATTGGGACAGCATCCCGTACCGACCATCCTCTTATTCAACTGAGACAGCTGAATTTGATTTTTTCTCGATAGATGATAATCCCTCTATCGTTTCATCTACCGAAGAATTGTTGACTTCTGAACATGCTACTGAAGAACAATTAATTTCAAGACAAGATTTCAATTCTTCACTAGAAAATGCTTTGAATCTTTCTGGCGGAAAGCCGGGTGTCACTGCTTTTGTCCAAGCACTCTTTGCCCAGGATAATTACAAAGGGTATGCTTTCAATGAAATACCTGTCATTCCTGAAAAGTATGGCTACACCTCAGAGGCAGAACTCAAGGATATGCTCGCCCAATATTTGATGATGTATTCGGGAAATCTGAGTATGTTCATCGATGATGCGATCGAACCTCGGGCCACACTGATGACAATTCAAGTGCATGATACCGATCCCGAAGCTCTCAGGAGGATTGTCGATACCATCGAAGCATTTTGGAGCGACCGGTTGGAGTCGCAATGGAAAATGAAAATCGGCGGCGGTGATGCGGTATCACTTGCATTGGTGGATTTAGTCACCAAGAGCCAGATATTTTCTGTCGTAGGGGCTCTGCTCATCGTTTGGTTGCTCGTAAGCGTGATGTTTCGCTCTCCCATCGCCGGTTTGTTATCTTTGATACCGGTGATAGGTGCGCTGGCAGGAATTTGTATCGTAATGGCAACAGCTTCGATCCATCTCGATATCATTACTTCATTGTTGGCAGCGATCGCGATAGGTACCGGGGTTGACTATGCAATCCACATGATGAACGGATACAAACGCTTGAATACTGAAAACGGTAGTGATCTCCAACAGCTTTTCACCACCACAGGCAGGGCAGTCATCATTAATGCAGTATCGATCTCCATAGGATTTTGCGGCTTGCTCTTCAGCCGCTTCGTTCCTATCCAACAGTTGGGGCTGTTGTTCTCTGTCTCGACTGTCTGTTCCTCAGTTGCCAGTCTTACCGTGCTACCGACTGTAATCGAGCTTGTGAAACCAAAAGCCCTAGGGTATCCGGTAACAACGATTGCCCTACATGCCACTGATCGCCAAAGGAGGGTCATGCAATGAAAAATCGACGCTTTCGCTGGTGCTTTATCGTATTGATTTGGCTATGTTCATCCACACTGTTCGCTGATGATACGGGTTCTGCGATCATGGCTGATCTTGCCAAGGCACAACGCCATACCAGTAGTGCCATGGAATTACGAATGACTTTGATCGATGGGCGCGACGAGCAACGGGTGAGAACGCTCCAAACACTATCATTATCTGAGAACGGCCAGCAAAAAAGCATCACTGTGTTTCTCTCTCCTGCTGCGGTCAAGAATACTCGATTCCTTACGTTCGAGTATGATGATAAGGCCGATGACCAGTGGATCTATCTTCCGTCATTGGGAAAAGTGAAACGGATTGCGGCATCAGAACGATCAGGATCATTCATGGGTTCTGATTTTACCTATGCTGACATGGCCTCCACCACCTATGACGTAGATGAAGCAACCCACACATGTATCAAAGAAGAAACCTATCAACAAGCTCATTGTCTTGTCATCGAGTCAATCCCAAACGATGGTTCTGATTATGGCAAGACGATCACTTGGGTTGACCGAGACCGTCTGGTGGCTCTCAAGGTTGAATTTTATGACAAATCATCCGATGAGTTATTAAAAACACTCGAATGCAGCGCGATTGATTATGTCTCGCAGTCGCATATCGCCCGTCACATGGTCATGACCGATGCCAAGGGTAATCACAGGACTCTGCTGGAAATACTGCAGATACGAATCGATATTCCGATCAATCCGAATTATTTCACGGTTTCATTTTTAGAAACAGGGAGGTTGTAGCATGAACAAACATACTTTCGTTATCATCACATGCTTGCTATGCTTGGCAATCTCAACACCATTGCCAGCTCAAGAAGGATTTTCAGATATCTTTTTTGACCAACCGGCAGTAGATAGTCATATCGATTTCACCGGCTCTGTTGCAATTCAAGTCAATTCCGAGATTCCGTTTTCAGGAACCAAGCCCAACGCCGTCTTTATCGTTCCGAACGCATCGTTCGATCTCTTATGGCAAGAAAGGCAACAAAAAGCGGAATTGGGCATGTCGTTCACACCGAAAGCGCTATCAGATACGATCACATTTGGTGATGTCTTCAATCTGGTGAAAATAACCCGCTATGTTTCTTGGGGATATATCGAATTCGGGTATATGAAAAAAGAGTGGGGCAGCGGCAATGGAATGCATGCTCTTGATCCGTTGAACGCAATGGATCAACGAAACGGGATCCGTTTTGATTTGTTAGAGATGAAAATCCCGGAACCGATGCTTTCATTCAATATCTCACAGGGAAATTTCAGCGGCGAATTAGTCTACAAGCCATTTTTCCAACCGAACCTTTTCTCCGTCACAGGTCGTTGGGCGATCGCAGATCCTGCATTGCTGGCCTTGATTGACTATTCAACGATTCCCGATACACACACACTTGAGTATGGCCAGGGAGGAATCCGATTGCGCTGGCACGCTCCCCGGATCGATCTCGGTATCATCGGATACTACGGATTTTATCCGCAAAGCGCATTTCGGTACACGATCGATTATTCTACGTTTGCCGTTACTTCGATCTCACTCGATTATACCAGAGGGGCTCTTCTCGGTATCGAAAGTACATTGGCAGCAGGTCCTCTGACATTCATGACCGAGGTTGGCATGTGGATCAGTGAAGATTATAAGGGGGTGGACCCTCAAGCATATAATAACAAGGCAGTGTATCAGATAGGATGCGACTACCAAATACCTGGATCAAACCTAGTTTCGACAATACAACTCAATGGCCAATATGTGTTTGACTTTGATGCAACCGACGTGTTTGATGTGGATACGCTCCAAGCCTATGGTGATAAAGCGTACGTAAATAACCTTCTTGTCGCGGTAGATGGCAGATGGATGTCTGAGCGGTTAGCGACACAAATCGGTTTGATATGGAATATCGAATCGAGCGGTTATGCGGCCTTCGCTTCAGGAACATGGCATGTCGATGACAATATCGAATTCAATATTAAAGCGACTTTTTACGGAGATTTCAAGAAAACAGCTTTGATCGATAGCATCTATGAACGATGGGATGCAAATGATTCGGTGAGCGCGACATGTACATACAGGTTCTAACGGGTAATGAAATGTAATCTTGTTGTATAGGATTTGTGCCATTATCTTAGTTATGGTACACTCACAAGTGAACTGCAGCGACTTTGAGGATGGCAAACGATGTTCATTATCGGTGACATATTGATGTTCATCACCACAAGCCTGGTCTTTTCGATCACTTGTCTTTGCGTCTTGCTTCACATCAGATCGAGGGATGACTTCTCACGCAGATTTCTTTCCGTTCTGGTACCTTTGTGTCTTCAAATGTGCCTGACCATGCTTGTAACATATATAAACAGGGTATACCCAAAAGAGGTGCTTCAAGCAACTGTTTACAATATTTTTACCCTGTGGATTACGATTCTATCGATTTTGCTCACCACCGTGTTGCTCATGATGTTCAGCCGATATCTCATCACCCTGCTTCCGGCGACAGCGGCACAACGACGAATCGGCCAGATCATCATCTACGCAATCATGGCCACATTCCTATTTCTTAGCCTTTTTCTCATAATCGGGAAAAGTGACGGAAACTGGATTACTGCCTTGAACATGACGTTCAGCTATCATTTTTTCTCAGGAAGCATGCTGATGGTCATCCTCGGGGCAACATCGCTGTTCTTCATTAAAAAAGCTACTTCATGGGAACAAAAAAGTTTGTTGAAGGGCATCGCCTACTCGTTTCTTCCATTACTGATCACCCTCCCGCTTGATATCATTTTCTTTAGAAACCATACATTCAAACTAGCTTATGTGAATTTTTCGATTTTAGTCGTCCATTTGTATAATTTCATAAATAGACACTATTTCAGACAGTATGAGATGCCGGACCCGAAGCTTTCTGTGCCGCTGTTGCAGGACAGTCTCGGACTCTCACCGAGGGAAATGGAAATAGTAGCCCTTCTGCTAGAAGGCAAGACAAACAAAGAAATCGGAGAACAACTTTTCATATCCAGCAATACGGTAAAGACACATGTAAAGAATATTTATGGGAAGCTCAACATCTCGAATCGAATCCAGCTATATGCGAAATTAGGCTCTTCAACACTGTAACAAGAAAACAAGCTGCCAAGAAAATAATCCTGGCAGCCCTCATCATCATTAAAACGATTGACTAGAAAATCCAGTTCATCAGCAGTAACACTACAAACCCAACTGTCGAAAGAACCAATACGGCTCCGAACCAGTTCCAGAACATTTCTTTCACATCGGTCAGACCGGTAGTTCGGTTTACGACCCAGAAGTAACTATCATGCAGGTTGGTGATACCGATTGATCCGATACAACAAGCCAATCCACCGATATAAGGATTAACATTCGCCATAGAAAGAAGAATCGGTGCTGTAAGCGACCCAGCTGTCAGCATACCTACGGTTGCGGAACCGCTGACGATCCGTAAGAGATACGCCATGATAAACGGTAAAAGAATTCCAGGAATATTGGCATTGACCAAAACTTGCGCTATGGCCGAACCGGCTCCGCTGTCCTTCAACACTTGACCGAGAGCTCCACCCGCACCGGTAACAAATACGATTACTCCGGCTTGTCTGATTGATTCATCAAGCATTGCGACGACTTCCTTACGGGAAACTTTTCCTGCCAACCCATAAATAGCGATGAGCAATCCAATTCCTACTGCGACAACCGGATCTCCGACAATACTTACAATATTCTTGAACGCACCTGTCAGGCCCATCGCATTCGTTATCGTATTCAACAAAATCAACAAGATCGGGAAAATAATCGGTGCAAACGAGATGAATGTTGACGGAAGACCTTCAGTGGAGATACTTGTCGTGGAGGACATCTCTTCTTTCGTGTAAGGACGATCGATTAACAAAGAAGAATTATTGGGATCAACCAACTTGAAAACTTTCTTGGATCCTACCCATTTGGCATACAATACTCCGGCTACGGTTATCGGAACCGACGCAAGCAAACTCATGAGGATAAACTTCCCAAGATCGAGTTTGAAGTATTCAACGACCGCCAGAGGACCGGGTGTCGGAGGAACCAAGGAGTGAGTGACCAACAAAGCCGCGCCAAGAGCACAACTGATCGTTACGACACTCTTTCCGGTATTCCGTGACAAGGATTTGGAAAGCGGTGAGAGAATTACGAATGCAGAGTCGCAGAATACAGGAATCGATACGATGAATCCTGTAATTGCCATAGCTATCTCTTCACGGCCTTTTCCTAGCAGTTTGATGAATGTGATTGCCATTCTCTTGGCAGCTCCGCTTTTTTCGAAGATTGCTCCCATCATCACACCGAAGCCGATGATGATACCAATGCTTCCCAAGGTCCCCCCAAATCCATTCTTAATTGCCGTCATCACTGCGCTCGGTGCCAAGCCCGCTATTAACCCAGCAAATACCGATCCCATGATCATGGCAAGAAAGACGTGAATTTTTGTCTTTGTGACAAACCAGAATATCATTCCGATTGCCACAGCCAGTCCGATTACTACTCGGACTACGCTTACATCACCCATCGATTAACCTCCTCTGCTGTAACAACGCCCCTAATTATGTTCCTGCTTCGGTCAAATCACCGGACCGAGCATATAAAAATCCATTGATTTGGAATATTTGATCGCTTCACCTTTGGTCACTTCACCGTTGGCAACCCGAAGCATCATTTCAAAAGTTTCCTCTCCGATTTCTTCAAGTGAACGCTCTCCGGTAGTGATCAAGCCTGCGTTCACGTCCATATCGTGAATCATGCGTTCGTAAGTAAGAGGATTCCCACAAATCTTTATCACTGGGACAACCGGAAAACCTTGAGGAGCTCCTCTTCCCGTTGAAAAGAGAATTACTTGGGCACCACCGACTGCCATGCCGGACATCAATTCGATTTCCCTGCCGGGAGAATCTTTTATCCACAGCCCCTTGCCCTTTGGAACCTCTGTGTAATCGATGACCCCCTGAATGGTCTTTGTTCCTGATTTGACGATTGCCCCGAGCGATTTTTCTTCGATCGTGCTGAGCCCGCCCTTAATATTACCCGGAGTAGGTTGCCCTTTACGCATATCGACACCGATTGCTTTCGCCCTATTTTCCATTTCGATGACAATCCTTTTGATATCTGAAGCAACTGCGGCATTTTTTGCCCTTCGTTGCAAAATGTGTTCAGCTCCTATGAATTCGGTAGTCTCTCCAAAAATGACCGTACCTCCGAGATCCACGACCTTGTCCGCCACATAGCCGATTACCGGGTTTGAAGCGATTCCTGAAGTAGTATCAGAAGCACCACATTTAATTCCCATGGTAAAATGAGACATATCTACTTCGACCCGTTGCTGGCCGGCGATCAAGCGGATGAGACGTTGTGCCTTATCGAGTCCGGCTTGAATCGCAGCACTGGTTCCCCCCAATTCCTGAACATTGATACGTTCGACTGGTTTGCCGGTTTCACGAAGCGTCAATTCCAACCTATCGGTATCCACTCCTTCACATCCAAGACTTACGATCAAAATCGCCCCTACGTTTGGGTTTTGGCCGATCTTAATCAGACATTCGGTCACCCGTTCCAAATCCGGAGGAGTCTGGCAACACCCTTGGTGATGGATAATTCCCTGGGTCATGACCGTATTCGCAACGATAGCCTCAACAACCTCATTCACACACACTACCGATGGCAATATTGCTACATAGTTACGAACTCCGACCGAACCATCATTACGCATATACCCGAAAAAAGCAGGTTGTTTTTTTACCATCACTTTGCCTCTTTGCGGATTCCCGCCTTCACTTTCTCAGACTGTGATTCATCCCAGTCACCCCTGCCCCTGATACTCTCTATATTGTGAACGTGGACATGTTCACCCACATGGATAGGAACTGATGCGATCCCGATTTCCTCACCATATTTGTTCACTTGTTCCCCCACGGCAACTTCCGCAATCGCAACTTTGTGACCATAGGGAATGTCTTGGTGCACTTTTAATTCATACGAAGCACCCTTTTTATCGATTACCTGCACTGTCGCACCCGCAGAAACCGAATCGAATACACTCGCGACGTTATCGCTATCGTGTAATTTGATTGCCTTGACCATCTACATACTCCTTACAATGACCGAAACACCATCCGGTATTACCGTTACTTTCGCTGATTCACCTTTAAGCCGATAAGCGTGTTCCAATGCCTCTTCAACAGTATCTGCATGTATAAACCCCATCGCTTTCACCGTTTCAGCATCAATGGTAGAAACTAATATGATAGGATAACGTTGGAGGGCTTCGGCAAAACGCTGTACGCACCATTGCTCTGAAACTGTCTTTTCAGGGGGTGTCGCAAGAATCCTTTCCATCAACTGGTCTGGAGAACCCGAACGCATCATAGTAGCAAAATTCTCGCCACCCAAGCCATCTCTGCAAGCAGCAACCAAGATGATAACAGCCTGCTCGTTGGCAGTAGCCAACGCAGTAGCCAGTCCTTTTGGACATTGGTAAAGGTTCTGATCCAATGGATATCCTCCATTGGTCGTGATAACGATATCAGAATTAATCGCGTCGATGCCGATAGCATCTTGAAGCCACGAGCATCCCAACCGATGTGCTTGATCTACTTCTCCGGCGACAGCTGCCGAGATGTTTTTATGTTCATCGAGCAATACATTGAGAATGAATGCAAGTTTGGCCATGCGTGCAGCGGTAATCATATCCTCGTGGATCGGATTTTCATCCAAAATTCCCGTACTTGCTTTCAGATTTGCAATTGCCTTGGCACTGTGGTTAATATTTACACAGTCTTGGCTGGCAATGCCCGGCAATACGCTCTTTCGACCACCTGAGAAGCCAGCGAAGAAATGCGGTTCGATAAATCCTTCAGCAACCAACAAATCTGCTTCGATCGCTAATGTATTGATCTCACATTTACTTCCAGAAGGGAGAATCCCAAGATCGATGAACCCATTCGGATCAAATGCATCATGATTTACGATTCGCTCTCGAGAAACCAATTCGGGACCGAATTTTGTATTCATCTCTTCTTTCGTCATTCCACGGTGCAATCCGGTTGCAACGATGATGGTAATATCGGCATCGGCATTTCCACTCCTGATTTCTTCCAATAACAAAGGAAGCGTGATTGCACTTGGAACCGCACGCGTATGATCACTGGTGATAATGGTTATGCGATGTTTATCACGTGCCAGTTCACGAAGTCGGACACTGCCAATGGGATGAGCCAAGGCATCTTTCACTAATTCTTGACCACTTTTCTTATTGCGATTTCGATGTGACGCAGGTGGAGGGACCAGTATGCCCGCCAAGCGATGATTGTCGATTTCAATCCGAATTTTTTGTTTGTCATACGGTAAATCTAGTGTTGTTTTCATAGCATCCTTCGACGTATAATGTACAATGTATACATTATGCTGAGAAAAAACGGTTGTCAAGAATTTTTTCAATGAATCTCTGAAAAAGGAGCATCGGTCCGCTACATGACTAATCTATAATTATTCGAGAAATATTGAAAAGTTATGTCGATTCGGATAACGTACTAGCATGCCATTAAGAACGAATCAAAAAGTAATTTTAACGATTAAGGATCAAGTCTATCAGATTATCAGGGACAATATACTATCTGAGCAACTCAAACCGGGTGATAGGATCAATGAAGTCCAGATTGCAAAAGATCTTAATGTCAGCCGTTCGCCTGTGAGAAGTGCGATCAATGAATTGATCGGGGAAGGACTACTGGAAAGCATCCCCAACAAATTCGTTAAAGTAAGGAAGCTTACTGAAAAACAAATACTTGACATCTATGAATTACGTTTACTTGTCGAAGGCTATGCAGTAGAAAAAACGATTGAGCATCTAGATGAAGAGATGAAAAGGATGCTATGTGATTTCAGAGATCAATTCATAGCTTGCAGCACCTATGCGATGCTTGATACTTACGTAGAAATCGATACACAATTCCATGAATTCCTCATAAAAGCTTCCGGCAATGACGTAGTGTACGAAACGCTCCATAGGGTAGCGTTGCTGATTAATCCTTTCCGGGTCATCTCATTGAAGAGTGAAAAACGATTTATTGAGTCTATTGATGAACATATCGAGCTAATCGAGGCGATATGTAATAAAAACTTGGAAAAAGCCAGGGAACGGTGCAAAACCCACCTAACACTGGCAAAAAATGAAATTGTCAATTATCTGAAGACTTTGCATCATTGACCCGAAGATCATCCTATTGCATGAGCGCTTCTTCCGGTGTCAGTACCTCTACGCTCAAGTTCATCGTACGTTCCGCGCCGGCAAACATGAATGCCACCACTGCACGTTTATGATGTTTGTCCAACTTGACGACACGACCCTTCATATCCGCCAAAGGCCCTTCAAGCACTTTTATGATGAGACCTTCTTTCAGTACCACCTTACTCGGTTTCAGCCTCCCCTTATGTTGGAAAACCCATAGGGCATATTCTTCATCACCACCACGTAATTGCATGCTTCCGTCTGTGTAACGAAGGATCTTGAAAACATCTCGTTCTTGCTTTACCAAATAGGGAGCAATGACCTCAGAGTCCTCGAGGTAAAGGAACAGATACCCTGGAAGCAACGGCTGTTCGACAGTATCCCACGATCCTTTGCGTTTTTGGTGAATCAAACGAACCGGAAACATTAAAATCGGTTCAGATTCATAAATAACTGAGAGAATTTTTGATAATAATTTTACCAATTTTCTTTCCGAACCGGTCTTACAATAGATGCAATAACAACGCATTGGCACTAATTCCTATACTACGGCCGGTCCCTGATAGGTGAATTCGGGCACAAGTTCCTGTAGAATCTTAACTAATGTATCGGGTTGGGTCTCACGTATGGTAGTCATCAATTTGCTAAAGACCGCCGGGTTAAGTGTCCCATTAACCTTTGCCTTGAAAACTTTTGGATTGTTTGTCGGAATACTGGTATCCTTGTCGCTCAGCTTCTCTTCATAGAGCTTCTCGCCCGGGCGCAACCCGGTTATCACGACCTCGCTCCGTCCGTCTCCAAAATATTTGACCAGCCGTTTGGCAAATTCATAGATATTTATCTGTTCGCCCATATCGAGGACCATGACCTCACCGCCGTTGGCCATCGCTCCTGCCAAAAATACTAGGCTGACCGCCTCCGGAATTGTCATGAAATACCTGATGATACGTTTGTCGGTCACGGTTATCGGAAGCCCTTCTCTGATCTGTTCCAAAAATAAGGGCAACATGGAACCGCGACTGCCGAGTACGTTTCCAAACCGGACGCATACGATTTCAGTTTCTTCGGTCGTGAGCATGCTAGCTACCATTTCAGCAACCCGTTTCGTGGCTCCCATGACATTGGTCGGATTCACGGCTTTGTCGGTAGATATCAGGATACACCGTTTCGCATGATGCCTAACCGCAGTAGAAAAAACGGTATATGTCCCCATGATATTGGTCCATATGGCCTCTTCAGGGTAGTACTCCATCATAGGAACATGTTTGTAGGCAGCTGCATGGAAAACAATTTCAGGACTATACGTGCTAAATATCCTTTCGATCTTAGCAGCATCGCGCACATCGCAGACAATCGGAACGATGTGCTTTGAGAATTCGCGTTGATATGAATGCAATCGAAGCGAGACTTCGTGTAAGTCGGTCTCATCTACATCGAGCAATAACAACTGATCGGGACCGTAGGAGAGAATTTGTTTACAGATTTCGCTCCCGATCGAACCTCCGGCACCGGTGACCAGTACGATTTTACCTTCAATCATGCTTCTGATCGGCTGGCGATCAATCGTGATAGGGGTTCGCCCCAACAGGTCATTATAATTAATTGACCGTAAATCGGCGACACCCTTACGCCCGGATTCCATTTCAAACATCGACGGTACGATCTTTACATCCACTCCCGCACGATTGGCAATGTCAAGGGTTTCCTTCATCCGTTCACTTGTGAGGTCGGTAATTGCTATGATCAGCGTATCGGCATGAGTTTGTTGCAAAGCATCATAAAGATGTGAATGAGTTCCCAAGACCGGAAGACCCTGCACCATCGTATGAACCTTATTAGGGCTGTCGTCGATGAATGCGGCAATCGAGAAATCAAGCTTGTGCTTGAAGTTCATCCTCGCCAATTGCAGACCGATTTCACCGGCACCGTAGACGACCGCTACCGGATTCCCGTCAGATCCCTTGAAATGATAGGAGTTCAATACTCTGTATAAAATTCTGTATCCTAGCAAAAAGAATGAAGAATACGCCCAGTATGGTGCTACCAGTCTGAAGGCATAGGGGAAATCCTTGGTCCCGATCAATACACCGATCAAAATCAGAATACCTGCGGCACCCAACGCTCCGACACCCCGGACAAACAGATCGAGAGAACTGTCGACAAGCCGGATCCGATACACTTTAAACAGCATGAGCGACACCAGCTGGATCGCAATGATCAATCCGATCGGAATGATATTGGTCCATACCACACCAAGATTGCCATTTACCGTATATGCAGCTATCAAAGCACACATAAAACAGACGATTATGTCGACAACCGCTAAAAATAATCTTCTTAAAAATCGAAACAGACCATCAGTCATTACAACCCCTCGTAGACTAGATGCCTTAATTCAAAATTATATAGTGAAGGAGATAAAAAATCTCTCGTTGGTTATCATACTCCATGGCAATTCTAACGACAATCCCCAAACACCCTTTAGTCTTAAATAGTCCTTCCCGGATAACTTTTTAAAGCAGCTTCGAGACATACGAGCGAACGCTCAAGGTCCTTGGTGTTGAGGACATAGGCGATGCGAATCTCCTGTTTGCCCAAGCCTGATGTCACATAAAATCCTTCGGCAGGGGCTACCATCACTGTCTCCCCGTTCAAATTAAAATCGCGGAGCAAGTAAATCGCAAAATTCTCTGCATCGTCGACAGGTAATTTCGCTACGAGATAAAATGCACCGTTAGGAATCGTACACTTTACCCCTTCGATCGAACGCAATCCATTGACGATAAAATCACGCCGTTTCTGATATTCTTTCTGTACTTCCTGCAGATAATCGATCGGTGTTTGTAACGCTGCTATCGCGGCGACCTGTTCGATATCAGGCGGGCAAAGGCGCGCTTGGGCTAGTTTCATCGCACCTTCAAGAACATTATGGTTTCTTGAAACCAATGCTCCAATTCTCGATCCGCACATGCTGTAACGTTTTGAGAAACTATCCACGACAATCACCCGTTCGGCATACTCTGGATACTTCAAAACACTGGTAAACATATGATGATCGTAACAAAACTCACGATACACTTCATCGACTATGATGAAGATATCGCGACGCTTGGCTAAATCCAGAATCAAAGCAAATTCATCGCCTGAGAAAATATAACCGGTAGGGTTGTTGGGACTGCAGAGCAGGATTGCCCGCGTACGCTCTGTGATCTTGGCTTCGAACGATTCGATCGGAGGTAACGCAAAACCACTTTCCATGGTGGAAGTAACCGGAACCAGATTCACCATAGCGCTCCGTGCAAATGACCCCACGTTAGTATAAAATGGTTCGGGGATGATTACTTCGTCACCAGGGTCACACAAGGTCATCAGAGAAAATAATATGGCTTCGCTTCCGCCTGTGGTGATCATGATATCATCAAGAGCTATTTCCACACCGAACGACCGATAGTAAGTCTGGAGGCCTTGGCGCAACTCTAGTTCACCTTCGCTCTGGCCGTAAGCGATTATTTTTTTCGAATAGTTGCGTATCGCCTCCAATACTTGCAAAGGGGTCTGAATATCTGGCTGTCCGATATTCAGATGATACACCTTAATGTTCTTACGTTTGGCTTCGTTGGCATATGGTACAAGTCTTCTTATAGGTGAAGCTTGGAATCCTGATATTCTTTCAGACATCTGCATGATGGTATGCTCCTATGTGTATGGACGAGATTACACAAAGCTCAAGCTTTGCGATGTCCGGGCCTAGCGGCCAGCCGAGGAGAAAAGCCCTGGACCGTCAATCCCGGTCCGGATAGGCTACCTTGCTCCCCGGCAGGGGAGCTTGCGGATTTGCTTGGCTATTGTCGATTAACCTATGGATGAACATACGGTTATCCAACAACGGACTTAATGCACGCCCATGGTGCAGACGACTGATTACCCTTGCAAACAATTCAGTTACATCAGCTTGGATGAACCATTCCTTATCGGTCATACTTCTGTCATGGTAGACCCCGTTTGTCCCGATGATCCGATAAAACACCCCGTCTTTATAAGCTTTGTCAAATTCTTCTTTTGCATTTCCATTAAAGAACGGTAGGCTTACCATGCAAATGATCTTCTTCGCACCAAGATTTCTCAGTTCACGCATTGCCAACAACAATGTTCCGCCGGTTCCGATCATGTCATCGGCCATGAGAATAATCTTGTCACGCACGTCACCGAGTAAACTGATACTCTTAATATTTGAATTTCGCGCATCTTTACTGACAATCGAATAGTCGCGTTCCTTATACAACATTGCCAACGGACGATGCAGTGCTTCCGCATAAAATTTGTTCCGCTGGACCGCTCCGGTATCGGGGCTGACAACCACGAGATCAGGATCATTGAAATCTATCAACTTGTGGAGTTGAATCAATGTTTGGTAGCTTGAATGCAGGTTTTCCAGATGCGTGGTTCTAAAGCAGTTCTCGATTTCTCGCGAGTGCAGGTCGAGCGTGATGATTCGTTCTACCCCGCAATTCTCACACATCCTTCCGAAGAAAGCGGCAGTCAATGCTTCACGGCCGCTCTTCTTATGCTGGCGGGCATAAGGATATGTCGGTAATACCAGAGTAATTCCTTCGGCACCGGCAATTCTAATGGCTTCGACTGCGGTGAAGAGAAACATAAGATGATCGTTGATTGATAATTTGATCGGTTCGTCGCTTCCCGCGACCGTAACCGGATATTGATTCGCAAGATCATAGATGATGAAAAGGCGCAATCCTCGTACGGCTTGCAAGATTTCAGCCTTTACTTCACCGTTTGCGAATCTTGTGTACTTCACCGGAATCTCAAAGTCGGGACATGTATAGACTTTTGGTCGTCGTCCCCTGGGAATCTTTTTGCTGATCAAATCGTCATTGAGTGTCACGACATCAAGCAAGGCCTCCGGGGTCATGTCGTGCCGTTTCACCAATGCAGCGGATAGTTTTTGATACCGGTCAAGGTACAACTTTCTCAAGTGTTTCACTACCTTGCCGGTAAAATATTCGGAACCGGGGCCAGCGATTATCCCCAGTTTGTGAGGCTTCACGATGCTCATGGCCCGAGTCTAGCACAATAGGACTCAAAGGTGCAATGCTCTCGAACATACTATATGGTACCTTAAAGCAGCTGCAAACGTATGTGGGTCATTTTTCTTTAAATCTAGAAAAACAGTGTTACTCAAATGTGATTGAAATGTTATATTCTTTATGCTCTTGAATATTCGATGAACATATGATGGAGGATATTCCTTATGCGAAAACGCTTTATTATCATAATTGTCGTGTTAGTGATGATTGTACCTTCCGCTCCGATTTTTGCCAGGAGTGATAACGATATCGCCTTAGGAGTGCAGTTGGGATTCTTGGCGACAGGAGTGGTTGCGGATATCAATATAGGTCCAATTTCACTCAATGCGGGAGTCAACTATCCAATCGGGTGGACGTATCTATCATTATTGACAGGAAATGTCGATTCAACTGCATTCCCAGCTCTTTTTTCCGTAACGGCCGATGCGACATTTCCGATTAGCCTAAGTGAAGATTTCTATCTGAAAATCGGAGCGAGCACCCTGGGCTTTACCGATTTCGAGACCGGCATCATAGGCGTTCTTGGACCGTGCATCAAAGGTGAATATTGGATACCTTACAGAGATTATGCCCTATTCGTGAACCTCAACGTCCCGATAATGCTCTATGGTGCGTTTGGTGATTTCATCGGAGACAGCAGTGCTTCAGGAGTCTACTTCTCTCCCTACCTGACCCTCTTCGGATTAGCAACCACCACAGCCGGTATATTGTGGAGCTTCTAGCATCAGATCGACACTAATTCCATGGGCATGCCACAAAGATGTCGGTATGCCTTTTTACATGACTCAAGCCGGTCACTCAGAGCAGAAGAGAGTTCTTTACCTATTGATTTTGTGTTTTCAAGCCCAAGATTCCCTGTTGTTCCCGCACTCGTTCTGTTCTTGATCATGTCGATGGCATCATAATGTTGTACTTGCTCGAGCTGTCGGGCAACTTGGCGATAGGCCTCTCTGAAAGGAACTTGGTTTGAAATCAGTCGAAACACTTCATCCGTAGCATACAGCTCGTTACGGCACCCTTGTTCGAGCCGATCTGAATGCACCTCAAGGCGCGAGAAAGTCAGATCCATTATGGCAACCATGTGGATTGTCGTACGACAACCGGTAATCAATGGATCTTTGGTATCTTGGAAGTCCCGGTTATAACCGGATGGCAAACTCCTGATTATCGCCTTGACCCGTTCAGAACATGAGGTAACCACAGCGCTACGACTACGTACTAATTCCAATCCATCGGGATTTTGCTTTTGAGGCATAATGCTGCTACCGGTACAGAGTTCTTTCGGCAAGGTAAAGTAACCGAATTCGGGTAATGTAAACAACAATAAGTCTTGGGCGATCTTGCTCAGAGTAAGACAGATATAATCACAAGCATCGAGGAGCATTGCTTCGAACTTCCCCCTGCTGTTGTTTGCATATAACACATTGTTCTGCACTTTTGAAAATCCCATCTGGATAGCTGAAAATTCCCTATCAAGTGGTAGTGAAGTACCATAACTGGCTGCAGAACCCAACGGACTTTGGTCGAGTATTTCAAACAATGAACCTAGATGCCTTGCTTCATCGATGAGTTGTTCGGCGAATGAAGAAGCCCACAGCCCCACCGACGAAGGCATCGCAAGTTGCATATGGGTTCTTCCGGGCATCGGTACCCATTGGTGCTTCGAGGCAAAATCGAGCAACGTATCGGAAAGATCAAGGGTGTTCAAAGCTGTCTTCAGTACAAATTCACGCATCCAAAGGCGCAACGCGGTTTGGACCTGATCGTTTCTAGAGCGCCCGGTATGGATCCTTTTCCCAACTTCTCCTTTGGTTCTCGTGATGTATGTTTCGATTGCCGTATGGCAGTCTTCATCTTGGAGTGTTATGACAAATTGATTGTCTTTAGTTAAAGAGATGATTTCTTTAAAGGCTTGCTCAAGAGTATTTTTATCCTCGTCACTAATGATCCGAGCCTTATGCAAAGTCCTGGCATGAGCAATGGATGCCATGCAATCTGCAAGAACAAGGTGTTGATCCAGTTGAAAATCGTTTCCGACAGTAAATGATTCAATCAACGTATCTATCGCGAACCCTTTATCCCATAATTTTCCCATCATGCGGCTCCTATGCGCCTTCAGTGTAAATAATCGAAGGATTGTTTTCAATCGAATCTTCGATGATTGTGGTCAATCTTTCAGGAGCTCATGATGGTTTGGAAGATTATCGTATGTATATGTTGCCTTGTCTTTACGGGATGCCAGAATGATATGCCGACTCAATTATATAACGTACTCACTGGAAAAGATTGCAAGATACCGATATTTCTCGGAGCAGAAGCCATTGACTACGATGTGCTGACATGTATATTCGACGAACCTGTCTATTGTGAGATAAGCGATATTTCAATCGGACAACTAAACGTGATTGCCGTCAATCAAGACGCGAACAGTATCACCATCCAATTTGATCGCGACTTACTACCTGGAACACAGCATCAGCTGTCAGCAAGAGTGAGAGACGTCGCTGGTAATAGCCTTAGGTTCACCACCATGTTTTGGGCATGCAATCCTGACATGCCCGAGATGGTCATCAATGAATTCTCAACCAAAGGAAATGCAAATCACCCTGACAGGATTGAAATCCTCATCCTAAGTGACGGTAACATTGCGGGAGCTGCCCTCTGTGACGGGATTGGTCCATCATTCGACAGCGAGTTCATATTCCCTTCCTTAGCAGTCGAAAGAAACGACAGGATTGTTGTGTATTACGGTGAAAAGACAGATCAAGAACAACCGTTGATGTTTTATGGAGGAACGACAGGTCTAGGCTCGAATAACGGTGTGTTAACCCTCTCAAGGACAAGTGGAACTACCATCATAGACGCTGTCCTGTATAGTAACAGGACCAGTGAAAGTGATGTGAATTACGCTGGATTTGGTACGAAAAAAGTGTATGAGCGAGCATTGTTGCTTGAACAAAGCGGCCAGTGGCTCCCCTCCCCAATCGCACCGGAACATGGAATCGACAGCACATACTCAACAGCGACACGCTCGCTGTGCCGAGACGAATTAGTTTGCGACAGTAATTCAAACATTGAATGGTATGTGGTACCGACAGGAAAGGCTAGTTTCGGACTACCAAACTGCCCTGATAAACATCAGCCTTGAACATATGGACCATAGATGCGATTCCGACCTTCCCGCTTTGCTTTGTACAGCAACCGGTCAGCTTCGTCGATGACAATATCTATGTGTCTATTCGAGCATGCCACGATACCACCGCTTACCGTAACCTTGATATCATTGATCATCTGCTTATCTTCAAAAGCTTTTCTGATACGCTCGGCAATCTCAGTCATTTTCACATCACTGATATCAGTAAGGAACACCAAGAATTCTTCTCCACCATAACGGCCCACGATATCAGTTTCCCTCACATTCATTGAAATGATCGAAGATGCTTGTTGGAGGACCTGATCACCGACCAGATGCCCGAACCGGTCATTGATTGACTTGAAAAAATCCAAATCAATCAAGAGCACAAACGAACTCATCGAAGCGTTCTCTTCCATGATACGAAATAAAGCCCGTCGGTTAAGCAATCCGGTCAAAGGATCTTTGTCCGCCAGGTCCTTCAAGATTTTATTTTGTTCTTCAACTCTTTGTTCGAGTTCTTTTTGGCGAGTTATATCGAAGACGATTCCAGCAAGATGAATCGGTTTGCCCTGTTCATCGCGTTCGACAATTTTCCCACGATCATAGTACCAACGCCATTGGCCGTCTTTTGTTTTGATTCTGTACTCTGTTTCATACACCTGCTCTTTGCCACTCAAATGCTTGCGCATGCTCTCCATAACAGGTTCATAATCATCGGGATGGAGTTTTTCAGTAAAGAAGGAGTATCCGAGTTGTTGGGGGATTTCCTCATCAACATATCCAAGGTTCTTTATCTTCTGATCGTTACAAACCACAATATCTGCCGGAACATTCCAAAACCAGGTTCCCAAATTACCTACCCAAGGAAATTCAAGCAATTCTTCCCTATCTTTTTCACGTTTCATCAACAAAAGAAGTGATTGCAGATGTGCTATCTTTTCCTCGGTTTCCATAATGTTCCACCTTTAAGAAAGAACCGGACTCACGTCCGGCTCCGTTCATTATCTTGGTTTCTGTAGATCAAAGATACTGGGCGACGAATGATTCAAGCACGGCAAGTGAAACAGCTCCGATTTTCTGGTTCACAATCTTACCATCTTTAAAGATGACCAGAGTCGGGATGCTTGAAATATTAAATTTCTGGGCAAGATCAGGCTCTTCATCGACATTTACTTTGCCAACCTTTAACTTACCCGCATGGTTTTCCGCCAGACGAGCGACTGCGGGGGCAATCATTTTACAGGGACCACACCAGACAGCCCAAAAATCTACAAGGATCGGCAGGTCGCTTTTCAACACTTCTTTTTCAAAGTTCGCGCTAGTCAGCGTGATTTCACTCATTGTAATTCCTCCTGGTAGTACGACAATGAGAGTATACTATGGTGAAAATGAAAAGGAAAGTGTTCGCCCTTCAATTTATTTTCCCTTTTTCCGTTGTACTTTTTCCCCTATCTTAGCTTCTCCTTCGATCTCAACATCGACCGGTAATTCGATAGGTTCGTCGGTGTCGGCGGTCGATTCGTTTCCACCTGGCTTTGGCTCCGGATGGAACTCAACATGCTCGGCAACCACCAGATGCTTCTCATGCTGCTTACCGTCTTCTGCCTGCCAACGGTCTTGTTTCAATCTCCCTACGACACGAACTCCCCTTCCTTTATAGAGATACTTTGCACAACCTTCGGCAAGAGCTCCCCAGGTTTCCACATCGATATAACTTACTTCGTTCACCAATGCCTTGGCTGTATTGCGATAATACCTATTGTTTGCTATCGAGAACCTACATACCATTGTACCGCTAGGCAATGTCGTAACCGCAGGTTCCTGTGTTAGATGTCCTTC
>JAAYIV010000128.1 GCA_012523305.1 Spirochaetales bacterium | reverse complement strand
ATTGTCAGTCATATTCTCAAGAACATCGGAAACCACTGATTTCCCTTGCAGAGCCTGTTTGAAATAATCTCTGTGGGAGAGATTGATTTGTGCCATGTCTGTGTTGGCACTTGATCCATCGGGTAGAAGCACTCCAGTACGGACATAGCGATACTCATCGATTCTTTTTGAAAGGATCTCTATGATTTGGGGATCATGAATATCGTCATAGGTACTGATGAAATCACTCTGGATTTCTAGTGCTGATAATTCATCGAGGATAGAAGTTCTTATTTTTAATGTGCCTTGATGGGCAATGGCTTGTAGAGCGGTTCTCGTATCCTGTTCTACCATTTTGGACATTGTATAAATAAATAATATCGCGATTGCTCCGAGAACGATTGCAAGTGATACGCCAAGTGCAAAAAATCTTAGGATCCGCGATTTTCTATACATGCCCGCTACCTTACTAAAACAGTACAATAGCAACATAGTTTATGCAACAAATACAAATAAAATGGGACTATCAAAGGTGAATATTCCAATGATAGTCCCGGATATTCATAACTCTAACAGTCTAGTTCCAATAATGAGCCATCCTCTCAACAAGAGATTTTCTATATGCTTCCCAATCGGTTATCGGTTTCTTCGCAAGGCCTTCTTCGCATGCCGCTTTGGCAACGGCAACAGCTTCCCATTCGATCACCCGTGGATCAAACGGCTTGGGCACGATGTAATTCCTACCGAAAGAAAAATCCTGGCCGCCATAGGCTTTTCTCACAACCTGCGGAATCGGCTCTTTTGCCAATGCGGCGAGTGCCTTGGCAGCTGCCATTTTCATCCCTTCAGAAATTTTGGATGAGCGCACATCCAAAGCACCTCTGAAAATAAAGGGGAATCCCAGAACGTTGTTAATCTGATTGGGATAATCACTTCTACCGGTTGCCATGATGAGGTCTTTTCGAGTCGCAACCGCAACTTCATAAGCAATTTCAGGATTAGGATTGGACATGGCGAATACAATCGGATCATCAGCCATGGACAACAACATTTCAGGGGTAACACAATCTGCGACAGATAGTCCCATGAATACATCTGCTTTGACCATCGCCTCAGCTAAGGTTCGCTTATTTGTTTCTACGGCAAATTCCTGTTTCTCTTTGGTCATGCCTGCCTGGCGACCTTTGTAGATTACTCCTTTGCTATCGAGCATAAGAATATTCTCAGGCCTCACTCCAGATGCGATAAACATCTTTGAACAGGAAATCCCGGCGGCTCCGGCACCGTTGACAACAACTTTCAGATCCTCAAGTTTTTTGCCGACAACCTCAGAGGCATTCATCAAACCTGCCGTTGCGATAATTGCAGTCCCATGCTGGTCATCGTGGAAAATCGGGATATCACACATCTCAATTAATTTCTGTTCTATCTCAAAACATTCGGGACCTTTGATATCCTCAAGGTTTACTCCACCGAATGTTGGTTCCATTGCCTTAACCATCTCAATAATCTTTGCCGGATCTTTTTCATTGAGTTCGATATCAAACACATCGATATCGGCAAACCTCTTGAAAAGAACGCCCTTACCTTCCATGACCGGTTTTGAGGCTAAAGCTCCCCGGTCTCCTAATCCCAGTATTGCCGTACCATTAGAAATAACGGCAACCAAGTTACCCTTCGAGGTATACTTGTATGCATCTTCAGAGTTTTCTGCGATTTCTAGAACTGGTTTAGCCACACCAGGTGTATAAGCCAAACCTAAATCAGCTGCAGTCTGACATGGTTTGGATGGGACAACAGATACTTTGCCGGGAACTCCGTTCATCATGTGATACGCTAATGCTTTTTCTTTCAACACGTCCATTTTTTTATTCCTTTCTTGCCTAATATTGATTATTTCTCAAAGCTGAATTTGTAATTGAGATTCTTCTTGTTTCTCACCGCGACCATTGCCTTTTGCAAACTTTCGGGTACGGGGCATCCATGATGTTTCCTGTATTGCCAAGCTTCATACTCTTTCTCACCGGCGGTATAGATCCTATCTTGACCAGGAGCCTTTCTGGAAGCACGAATCTCCCGACAAATTGTTCCGGCGATCCGCTTAAATGTTTCCAATCCCATAAACCGTTCTGGGTCAATAGCGATGAAGAAGTGGCCAAGCGGATAAGGAATAGCCTTGTGATTCTCATCAAAGCCGTTCAATTGTTTCATGAAAGCTCCGTCTTGAAGAGCCGCGGAGAGGATTTCAACCACCAATGCGTATCCGAATCCTTTATAGCCGCCCAATACATCCCCAATCCCACCAAGAGGTGTCAAAGCAGCCTCCCCGGTAGTAAGATCTTTTAATACTTGATCGGTATCGGTTCTTGTCGAACCATCAGATCCGATTACCCAGCCCGGAGGCAGTTGTTTTCCGGCCCTTCCATACACTTCAATCTTTCCACGCTGAGTGATACTGGTCGCGCAATCGAGAACAAAAGGAAATTGTTCATCGGTGGGAATGCCAAATGTAAGCGGATTCGTTCCCATCATGTTCTCCACACCAAACGTCGGGGCAATCGAGGGTCTTGCATTTGTTCCCGTGACACCGATCATGCCGGCGTCTGTTGCCATGGTTACGTAATAACCGGCAATACCATAATGGTTGCTGTTTCGCACGGCTACCATTCCCATACCGTACTTTTTAGCCTTTTCGATGGCCATCTCCATCGCTTTCTTTCCAACAACATGACCCATTCCGTTATGTCCATCGAGCACAGCGGTAGTCATATCATCTTTGAGCACTTCGATATGTGTCTCAGGATTCATAATTCCAATTTCAATCCGATCAAGATAAATCGGTTTTAACCTTCCGATACCATGAGAATCTATTCCTCGGCGATCTGACTCGATAAGCACATCACCGATAACCTTTGCATCTTCATCAGGAACCCCATAGGCTTTCAACGCATCAACCATGAAGCGTTCCAGTGTTTCGAACTCAACCCACACGCAATCTTTATACGCGTCCTCGTAAGCCATCTACGTTACCTCCGTCTTTTCAAATCATCACAGCCCTGTTTATTCTGCAACGATCAATTCTATTCCTAAAGCTGCCAATTCTTCGCTTGACAGCATGTTTCCTCCTGTTGAATCAGTTACAAGCGTATCAATCTCTTCCACTCCGACAGTCCGGAAATTGGAAACGACACCAATTTTATTTCCAGCAGCAACCACGATTACTTTTCCGACAGTCCGTTCAATCATGAATCGAGTCGTATCGGCTTCCTCGACGACCGGGGTCGTAAGTCCCGCTTGCAGGCTAAAACCATCTACTCCGATTATCGCCTTGTTCGCATAGATATTCCCTATCAAGCATTCACTGAGACTACCTGACACCGAATGTGAACGAGTCCTATAAGCTCCACCGACTAAAATCAGTTTGAACGCAGCATCCTCATTGGCAATCCATGCAGCATCGATATTGTTGGTCACAATAGTAATTTCGTGTTTCCATAACGCCCGAATCACTTCCAATGTAGTTGATCCACTATTGATAAAGATGGTATCCCCGGGGGCTATCAACGTAGCGGTAGCTGTTCCGATCAGTCTTTTTTCGCCAGGAAATTCGAGAGCTTTCTCAGTATAGGCAGGTTCGACGGACATCGTCCTGCGCAACGTGGCCCCACCATGAGTGCGTTCTACCAGTCCTTCGGCCGCAAGATGATCCAAATCCCTTCGAATGGTCAACACGCTTACGTTGAACCGTTCACTCAGTTCCTGGACCTGTACAACCTTCCCCGAATGGATGAGATCTAGTATTTGCCTTTGTCGATCCGCTGGGATAAGGCCCATGCATCACCTTCTTTGAACTTTTTTTAACTTTTCTGATTCTTTATGTATAATAATCATCATAATAACTCTTGTCAATTGGTAAAATAATTCAATTTAGTTCATTTTGTGCAATATTCTTACGACAAACCACATAATCAGAAGCATGTTGTAATCCTTAAAGGTTCGGGGTTGCAAATCAAAGGTATTTCTGGTATTGTCACTGATGCGTCGGTGCCGTACCCAAGTGGTAAGGGACAGGTCTGCAAAACCTCTATGCACCGGTTCGAATCCGGTCGGCACCTTACGAAACGGGGGTTGTTTTGAAGCAACCCCCGTTTTACATTTATCCAGACATTATGTTGTTTTAGCCGATTAGCTTGGCTTCGAGGCTCTTTACATGCACGAACAAGGAATCCGCGTCAATAAATGACCAGGCTTTACCATGTTTAAGCACTATTCCTTCAACCACTTGTTCGACCGAATGTATCCCGCCCATCATTTTCGGATTCTCATAAGGTGCGAATGCCGTACCGTATCGCTGGACTTTTGTCTCTTGAGGAGCGATGGTAACCGTAGTCGGCCAACTTAAAAATTCTTTTATCGATTTGGATTTCGACAATCCTTCAGCATAATACCCGGTACTGTTTTCCACTCCGAGGCAAAACACTTGGTCAGTACCTCCATCATATAGCGCCCATGGAGTAAACGGCCTACCTCCATACTGCATCCAAAGATTATTGAAATAGAGGGGAAGAGTATCTGCTTCGAGTGCGGCAGGTCCCGGAAAGAAGGAGAAATATACCATCTTCAACCGTGGATTGATTACACTACTCCATCCCATCTTGCACTCAGCTGGAATTGAACCGGTAACGAAATCGGTATTACCTATCATGCCCGGTACGATCGAGAGATCAGTTACGGTCCCATCGCGTTGAGGAGCTTTGGCCAGATCATCAAATTCCTTTCCGAACGCCAAGCGTCCGGTTGTCACAAACTCCGAATCTTCCCTAGCTGTGGCGAATCGTTTTGCACAGACATCGATGATACAGCCTGATTCCAAAAATGGAGGTCCGACGGTGTTATGCCATGCAGCATTCGCGATGATGTCCGATGAACCGAGATTTTTAATACTCACACTTGTGTACAACACCGGATGCCCCGGAAGTACCATATCGATTTTATATATTTCACTAGATTGTTCTCCGTCAGGGCTGCCAAGAGTGGATAACACCCAATTGGCACCTGTTTCAGAGTCAGTGCCATATTTTTTTATCACCCACATGCTATTGGCGGTCCATCCATGCGGATCATAGAATCGATGACCCATATGCTGCGGACCTCCGAAATTCGGAAAACAAAAGAAATTTCCTCCAAGGAAATAGAATAATTTATTATTCCTCCAGAAGTCTTTGTTATCATCATCCTCGAAAGAAATGCCGGTGCTCCTGAAATGAAAAAGAGGATGGGCATTCAGTCGCCCGCCATTTCCGCTGGTGTTACTCAGTTCGACGACCATACCCCCCTGGTCTTCGATAACACTTCGAATCGATTCATTTGACAATACGGTTGCATTTCTACCTTCCCAAAGCTGTAGTCTGCGAACATCCATCACCATTACTCCCCTTTATATGAAAATTCCGATGAGACTGGTGCCAAAACATCTTAAGCAGAGTATACTAAATCAAGAATGATAATCGCAATCATTTGTGAAATGAATCCAACTGCTTTTATAGGAGCTGTTCATGATCCATGAATCGAATCTGGTTTTTTCCTTAAACACAGTCAATACTTCTTATATTTTTCGCGTCAATGAGACAAGTCATCTTGAACATCTGTATTACGGACGCAGATTGCGAACGCTCACATCTGCCGAGGCTTTGGTTGATAAACATACTATATCGATCGGATCATCGGTCGCCTATGACGAAGAACACCCGACATTGTTCCTGGAAAACCTATGCCTGGAGTTCTCTTCTTACGGAAAGGGCGATTATCGGGAACCGGCAGTGGTAATACAGAGAAATAATGGGGATCGGGTTGCAGATTTTGTATACAAAGGCCATCGCATACTGAAAGGAAAACCCCGTTCATTCGCCGGTCTTGCCGAATCATATGGGGATAACAAGCAATGCTCAACGTTAGTGGTTGCTCTTGAAGACAAGATTTCCCTGTTACGAATCGAGTTATATTACACGGTATTCGAAGCTTGCGATGTCATCGTGAGAAAAACCGCCTTGACCAACGGATTGCAGGAAGCTGTTACCATCGAACGCATCGCTAGCAGTCAGCTTGATCTGTTCACCGATGACTACAATGTTGTTACCTTTGACGGTGCTTGGGCTCGTGAACGATATCGGACTGTTCGCAAACTGGATCCGGGGATATTGGTAAGTGATTCTAAGACCGGATTAAGCTCTAACAAACATAATCCATGTATCTTCCTTGTGAAATCCGATGCAACTGAAAACAGCGGTGATTGTTACGCTTCAAACCTTATATATAGCGGTGATCACTGTGAAACCATCGAGGTGACCAGTTACGGGAAGGTCAGAGTACTGACACAAATCAACCCAGCCACATTCAGGTGGACGCTTTCGAGCGGGGAAAAATTCGTTACCCCCGAAGCAATCCTCACGTTCTCCCATGAAGGACTAAACGGTGCTTCGAGCCACTTTCATTATTTTATCAATGAACACATCATCCGGGGTGAATGGAAATATCGTCAAAGACCCGTTTTGGTAAACAACTGGGAAGCCACCTACTTCAACTTTACTGAAAATCGACTCATTGGATTGGCGAAGGAAGCTGCTTCATTGGGAGCAGAGCTCTTTGTACTCGATGACGGATGGTTCGGGACCAGACAGGATGATACCAGTTCACTCGGTGATTGGACTATCAATACGAAAAAACTTCCCAACGGATTGGCGGCATTGTCCAAGGCAGTCCATCAAATGGGCATGATGTTCGGCCTATGGTGCGAACCTGAAATGATTAGTAAAAAGAGTGAATTGTATCGACAGCATCCTGACTGGCTAGTTGCGATCCCCGGTCGTGAAACTTCTCCCGGAAGGAATCAATATCTACTCGATCTCACTCGAAAGGAAGTCCGGGAGTATCTTTTTGATGCATTGTCGAACATTTGGAATATCGGACAAGTAGATTATGTCAAATGGGACATGAATCGTCCTTTTAGCGACATGCATAGCCAACAATCAGATTTCAGACAAGAAGAATTCAATCATCGCTATATCCTCGGATTGTATGAACTGCTTGACCGATTGACAAAAGCATTCCCGAAGATATTGTTCGAATCCTGTGCATCCGGGGGCAACCGATTTGATCTCGGCATGCTCTGTTACATGCCTCAGATTTGGACAAGTGACAATACCGATGCTCTCTGTCGTATGCATATCCAAGAAGGATCCTCCTGCGGGTATCCCCTCTCTGTTATGGGTGCGCATGTATCAGCATCACCGAATCATCAGACATTGCGAGTTTCATCGATTGAATCTCGATTCAATGTTGCTGCCTTTGGCTTGCTCGGATACGAATTGGACCTCACCGCGTTGAATCCCCACGAAAAAGATTCGGTCCGTGACCAGATTGCTTTCTACAAATTGCATCGTGATCTGCTCCAATATGGTCGGTTCATACGATTGAATCCCATAGGGACGGGCTCTGATCCTGCGATCTGGGTCGTATCTAATGCAGATAGAAGCGAGATGTTGGTACTCTATTTCCAAACACTGAACACTCCTAATGGCAAAAGCGATCTTTTACGGATTCCTACTGTTGATACCGATGCAATTTATGCCGTAACACCAAGAAAAGAACGAATCAATTTGAAAATGTTTGGAGATCTGATCAATCGGATATCACCTATCAGAATGAAAGATGGTTCGGTTGTGGATCGTGTCGTAACAAGTTCAGTCGCTTTGGACAGTGAGCTTGAATATTACATTGTTCCTGGTGATTTGCTTGCATATGCGGGAATTAAGCTCAACCAACAGTTTACTGGAACCGGATATGATAAAGAAACTCGCGTGCTGGGAGATTTCGGATCACGAATTTATCATATCAAAAAGATACAGTGACGATGTATTGAATCTCGTGTTCTCCATCGATATAGTAAAGTTATGAATACTGACGGCACCCATATAACAGTAATCCCGACCGGTTCGTCACATGAGTCAAGCAAACGCCAATTCTTATTATATTGTTTATCGATCAGAGAACAGGTGTTCTGCGAAGAACAACAAGTCGCATTCCATGTGGAACAAGATGGTAAAGATAACGAGAGTGGGCATATACTTCTATGGATACATGATGTTCCGGTCGGAACGTTACGATTTAGGAAAACGACCGAGGGCATAAAACTTGAACGAGTGTCGGTGTTGAAAGAATACCGGGGGCTACATTATGGTATTCTCTTGATTCGCGCCGGAATCAAAGCCGCTCGCGAAGAAGGGGCAACCGGTCCGGTGTACTTGCATGCGCAAAAGAGTGCCCAAGGATTTTATGAGAAAATTGGTTTTGTTTCCTCCCTCGATGAGTTTATCGAAGGAGGGATAGCACATACGAGCATGGCCCTTCCATCCGATGTTGAAATATCGATGATATGCCAAGCCTATGACGACAATCCGACAGAAAGCGTTATTTGATCTTCCCCCTACTCCATTTCATATACTATGGAGACATTACTGACAATTTCCAAATCTCCGGTTGGAATCTCAGTGGGAACACGGCTGTCAAATGCAACAGCTTCAATCGCCTTATACATATTCTGGGGTGAGACTGTCATCACATCGGTATCATATGAATCGGATATCATCAAGGGTTTTCCTACCACCATTTTTGACGCTGTGGCATAGTCAGTAGCTTTTTGTAATGCTTTTTGTACTGCGAGCATCCTACTTTTTGCATATGCTTCACCGGTATCTTCACGAGAAAATGAAATTGAAGATACGCTAATATTGTCAACACTGCCTAAATCATCGAATAACTTTGCCAACACTCTGGTATCCTCTTCGATATCGCGTACTTTTACTGAAATGCTTTGATATGCCCGTTGCCCTTTGAGCGTTTGCCTGGAATCTATCCATTCATATTCGGGGTTGAACGAGATTGTCATGGTAGTCAAATCTTCTGTATCGATGCCATTCGATTCGATAATGTCCAATATTTCTGCAATCTTGCTATTTACCAATTCACGGGCTTCCGCCGTGGTGTTACCCAGTTCGCTCACGGATACGCTAAATGTAGCAGTATCGGGAGAAACCTTTACCATTCCAGAACCGGAAACCGAAACGGTTCGGATTTGTTCTGCGGATTTGATTGTTCCGCAACTGGTAAATGTCAATAATGCAACGATTGATACAATTCCAGCGAAAACTTTTAATGTGCGCATCGGTATATCCTCCTAATGCAATAATTCAGGATGTTGTTCGGCATAGCGGAGAAAGAAAGCTTGGGCAATCAACATAATCCCATTATCGTACACGCCCGTACCCATCGATCGAATCACCTCTTCGACAGGTATGGCCATCATATCAAGCTGTTCATTGGTATCGAGGCTCTGTCCCGATATGTTCTCAACTCCTTCTACAAAAAAGAACCACACCCTATTATTCATAAATGCCGGATTTGGAGAAACAGATCCTAATTCAACAATATCTTTCAATGGGCGGCAACCAGTTTCTTCAAGCAACTCGCGAAGTGCGGCTGCTTTCGGTTCTTCACCATGATCGACAGTACCCGCTGGAAATTCAATCGTAACAGAATCACTTCCATGACGATACTGGCGCACCATGATGAAATGAGGAATCTGATGTTCATCCCTGAACCATGGTATCACGGTTGCCCATTTCGGAGCATCGATCTCGATGAAGCTCCCTTCCCGACCATCAGTAGATTTCCTGTGGACAGCGTTGACTTGAAAAATCGGCCCTTCGAACACTTTCTTTTTACTTACTGTTTCCCAAGTAAGTCTTTTGATATCTTTACTGTTCACTGGAATTTCCTTCTATGGTTGTTGTGGTTACCTGCCGTGCCAAATCTTGAGCTATGGTATGAAACGCCCTCAGGGCAGGACTGTTACCGATACCGTTATCACTATGTTTATCGGATCGGATGCTTTCTTCCAATGGAATACGTCCTAAAAATCCAATACCTAATTCACGAGCCAATTCTTGCGCACCCCTTGATCCAAATACAGTAATTTCCGCATGACAATGAGGACATTCGAGCGAACTCATATTTTCTACTATTCCCAATACGGCAATTCCCATCTTCCGACAAAACAATACACTTCTACGGGCATCGAGTAGCGCCACAGCCTGTGCGGTCGTCACGATAATGGCTCCGGTTAATTCTGGAATGTTCTTCACTATGGTCAATTGTTCATCTCCGGTACCGGGCGGAGTATCAATTACTAGATAGTCCAGATCACCCCAATTTACTGAAGCCAACAAACTTTCGATTGCCATATTTTTCATCGGTCCCCGCCAGATTATCGCATCTTCAGGTTGTTTCATCGCAGAACCGATACCGGCAATTAAAAGATTCGGACGAACCTCAATCGGTTGTATTTCTTTAGCATCTCCTTCGAAATGCATATCTTGAACTCCGGTCATCTTTGCAACATTTGGTCCATGCAAATCAATATCCAGAATTCCTACATGATTACCCAAATCGGCTAAGGCTTCGGAGATATGTACAGCGACAGTGGTTTTACCCACTCCACCTTTCCCGCTTAGAATCAACAGTTTTTTATCTATTTTATCTAATCTTGAACGTATGGCGAGTCTTCGTTCCACTCGCCTCTCAAAATCTTGCATTGGCATGTCTCAGTCTCCATTCTCAAATGTATGGTATCGTCATGCAAATGACAAGCATAACACATATTCAATCGTAGAAACCATCATCCTGAATAACCCGGTAGCTATTGAAAGCATTAGTCATTCCAAGTATAGTAAGATGAGTAAATTTGTATCCATTAACTGTTAAGGAGTGTTTTCAATGCATCAATTGCCAAGAGAACTGTTACTGATCCAGATGGAAAATGGTTTGATTTTATTAGTATTGGGAATGGGAGTTGTGTTTCTTTTCCTCCTATTGCTAGTAGCTTCAACCAAATTGCTTTCATTTGTTGTTGGAAAACTTTCTCCACTATCAAAATCACCAATTACAACGATATCGAAAGGTCCCGAGCACATTGCTAGCGGACAAGGCCCGGAAGTTGCTGCCGCGATAGCTGCCGCGATCGCCAAGTCGAAACGCTGACTTCCACATTACTAATCCAAGGAGTTCTTATGAAGAAAGTCAAATTCATGTGTACGGCGTTCCGAGACGGCTTCCAATCGGTGTATGGCGCTCGTGTATTCACAAAAGATTTTATGCCTGCCGTCCAAGCTGCCACGGAAGCAGGTATCACTCATTTCGAGGCAGGTGGCGGGGCGAGATTCCAATCGCTTTATTTTTATACCAATGAAGATGCGTTTGATATGATGGATGAGTTCAGGCGTGTTGCTGGGCCAGATGCCGATTTGCAAACACTCTCAAGAGGAGTGAATGTTGTCGGTCTCGATTCATATTCAAGAGACATAATTACATTACATGCCCAGTTATTTAAAAAACATGGGATTTCTACGATTCGGAATTTTGATGCTTTAAATGATGTCAACAACCTTATCGACAGCGGTAGGGCTATCCATGAAGCAGGGTTACGCCATGAAGTATGCGTCACGATGATGGCGCTTCCTCCGGGGGCAAATGGAGCCCACGATCCGGAGTTCTATGAAAAGACATTGCGGGACATCCTGGACGCAGGGATTCCCTATGACTCAGTATGTTTCAAAGACGCTTCAGGAACTTCAACGCCTAAAGTAGTGTATGAGACAATCAAACGTGCCAGAAAATTATTGGGAAATGATATGAATATCGTTTTCCATTCCCATGATACAGCTGGTGTATGCGTTCAGCAGTATGTAAACGCACTTGAAGCGGGAGCAAACCAAGTGGATCTTTCCATGGTTCCCGTCTCCGGTGGGACTTGTCAGGTAGATATCATCACTATGTGGCATGCATTGCGAGGCACTGATTTTACCCTCGATATCGATATTGACAAAGTGATGAAGGCCGAACAGGTATTTGAAGACTGCATGGCAGATTACTTCTTGCCTCCTGAGGCAACACAGGTTAATCCTTTGATTCCCTTTAGTCCTCTCCCTGGCGGCGCTTTGACAGCCAACACACAAATGCTGCGTGACAACGGTTTGATGCATCGGTATCAAGAGATCACCAAGGCAATGGGTGAAGCTGTCGCAAAGGGCGGGTATGCTACGAGCGTGACTCCGGTTTCCCAATTCTATTTTCAACAAGCCTTCAACAATGTCATGTTCGGGCCTTGGAAGAAAATTGCCGAAGGATATGGAAAGATGGTGCTCGGTTACTTCGGAAAGACTCCGGTTTCACCGGATCCGGAAGTGGTCAAAATTTCTGCTGAACAACTGAAACTCGAACCGACGACCGAACGATGTATCGACATCAACGAAAAAGATCCAAAGAAGAGTAAGGCCTCCTTCATAGAAATGCTTGAAAAGGAACAGGTTCCCGTTACCGATGAGAATATCTTTATTGCGGCGAGTTGCAAGGAAAAAGGAATCCTTTATCTGACCGGAAAAGCAAAGGTAAACGGAGTTCGCCTAAAGAGCCAAGAGAAAAAAGTCGAAGCTCCTTCAGCTCCTGCAAAAGCTGCTTCAGACGAGTACACCGTTACCGTCAACAACCAACCGTATGCTGTTCAACTCAAAGGATCACAAGCTATTGTCAACGGTGTTGCCTATGATATTGACGTGAAAGAAGGAATTGATGCCGTAGTTGAAGCTCCTTCGACCACACAGAGCGCAGCTCCTGTTGAACCGGTAACGGTGAAAGCACCGATGCCAGGCCTCATATTGCGTATTGATGTAAAAGTCGGTGACACGGTAAAACAAAATCAGGGAATTGCTGTGATGGAAGCGATGAAGATGGAAAATGAAATCTTTGCACCTGAAGCCGGAACCATTACTGAGATCAGAGTGAAGCAAGGTGATCAGCTCAGTGCCGATGATGTGATTCTGGTAATCGGTTCACGAGGCTCCAAGACAGTCCATAGCCAACCGGCTACACCAGTTAATTCCGTATCGAAGGCTCCGGCTCCGGTGGCCCCGGCCAGACAACAAACTTCTAGTCAAAGTCTAGCAGTGAAAGCTCCGATGCCTGGCTTGATTCTGCGCGTAAACATAAGTGAAGGGCAACGTGTTGAGAAGAATGGATTGCTGATGGTGATGGAAGCAATGAAGATGGAGAATGAGATCTTTGCGCCTGAAGCCGGAGTGGTGACAAAAGTGTGTGTGAAGCAAGGTGACCAGCTGATGGCCGATGATGTGCTGGCTTACATAGGATAGGGGGTGCTACAGATGATCGGACAAGCATTTGGACAACTGTGGCAATCCACCGGGTTGGTGGGGTTCCTTGCCAATGGAGGCTGGGGTAACGCAGTGATGATTCTGGTGGGATTCGTGCTGCTGTACTTGGCTATCAAAAAAGGTTTCGAGCCGTTGCTACTGATTCCTATTGGATTCGGGTGCATCCTGGCAAACATACCGGGAGCATTCATTGCCGGTGTGGATTCCGGTGGAACGGTGGGATTCATTAAACTTCTGTATGATACAGGCATCGAGACAGGATTGTTCCCGATATTGATCTTCATGGGCGTGGGTGCAATGACAGACTTCGGTCCATTGATTGCTAATCCTAAAACACTGCTTTTGGGAGCCGCCGCGCAGACAGGCATCTTCATTTCCCTCTTGGGAGCCTTGGCGTTGAGTTTCGTTCCGGGGATCAATTTCGATTTGCATGCCGCAGCATCTATCGGAATCATCGGGGGTGCTGATGGACCTACAGCAATCTATGTGACAAGCCGATTGGCTCCCGACTTGCTGGGATCCATCGCGGTTGCAGCCTATTCATACATGGCCTTGGTGCCAATCATCCAACCACCGGTGATGCGCCTGTTGACGACCAAAGAGGAACGTACCATCAGGATGCAGCAGCTGAGGCCCGTGTCGAAACTGGAGAAAATCCTGTTTCCGATTTCAGTGCTGACCCTGTGTGCGATTTTATTACCTTCAGCCACACCGTTGGTCGGTTCTCTGATGTTTGGCAACCTTGCCAAAGAATGCGGAGTGGTGAATCGACTGTCGGACACGATGCAGAATGCTCTGATGAATATCGTTACGATTTTCTTGGGGCTTTCGGTCGGATCGAAGATGGAAGCGGACAAATTCTTGAATCTGAACACCCTCGGGATTCTGGTACTTGGTATGGTGGCTTTCACGTTGGGCACCGCTACTGGCGTATTGATGGCAAAACTGATGAACAAACTCGACCCGAAGCATCCGGTGAACCCGCTGATTGGATCTGCAGGTGTATCAGCTGTACCGATGGCCGCACGCGTTTCGAGCAAAGTCGGGCAGGAATACGATCCGCAGAACTTCCTGTTGATGCATGCGATGGGACCCAACGTGGCCGGCGTCATTGGTTCGGCGGTAGCAGCCGGGGTGTTGCTTTCGGTGGTTCCCTACATGGAAGAACTCATCAATGGTTTGCGTCCTGCTTTGGCATACTTCAATTAATTGAATCAAAATGTCTTGAGCTCCCTTCGGGGAGCTTTTTTATTTGTAT
>JAAYIV010000127.1 GCA_012523305.1 Spirochaetales bacterium | reverse complement strand
GTATTGCCGCAAAACGGAACATCTCGTTTTGCGGCTCATGATTACCGCTAGCAGACGCGGGCGCGTGTCAACGGGTATGGGCGCACGCCCCCGCGTTTTTGATATATAATCAGTATGATCATTCAACTGATGGGCAAGGGGGCATTTCATGCGAAAATTCTATGAGAAAGTATGTAAAATCGAGGTAATACTATCAGCGGTGTTCCTCAGCATAAGCTGTTTATTGATTTTTATAGCCGCCATAGCCAGATCGATGGACAACCCGATCAACTGGTCGCAGGACCTCTCGTTGTTCCTGTTCGCATGGAGTGTGTTCCTGGCAGCGGATGTTGCTCTGCGCAACGATAAGTTGGTGAGAATGGAATTGGTACTGCTAAAAACTTCCGAAAAAACTACAAGAATCGTCACCATCATCAATTATTTGCTGATTGTGGTGTTCTTGGCAGCTTTGACATTTTATGGTATCAAGCTCAGCTTCATCAGCCACAGAAGAGTATTCCAGGGAATTCCGGGATTCAGTTATACATGGGTCATTCTTTGTGTTCCGATCGGTTGTTCGCTCATGATCGTGACCTCGGTGTTGAAGCTAAAGGATTTATTATCTCCTAAGAAGAGCACCGAAACCCAGAAGGAGGCCTGATATGCTGTTGGTCGCAATACTTTTCATCATCTTCCTTGTCATGGGCATGCCGGTGGCGTTCGCTATCGGAATCTCAGGGGTAGCCTTCTTCCTACAACATCCTGAACTTCCTTTCACCACGACAGTACAATTACCGATTTCGCAAACCCAGAATTTCGCGATGCTCGCTGTCCCGCTCTTCATCTTTGCAGGAAACTTAATGAATTCTTCAGGAATAACGAAGCGGTTGATGAAACTCTCTTCAGTGCTAACCGGTCACATGCATGGAGGTCTCGCCCAAGTAAGCGTAGTCCTTTCCACATTTATGGGAGGCGTGTCAGGTTCTGCGATCGCCGATGCTTCAATGGAAGCAAGGGTTCTAGGACCCGACATGATAAAGCGAGGCTACTCAAAAGGCTATACGGCCAACGTGATCAGCTGGACGGCCTTGATTACCGCGACGATCCCTCCAGGCGTTGGAATTATCCTCTATGGTACCGTAGGTGAAGTATCTATCGGACGTTTGTTCGCTTCCGGAATCCTTGTCGGACTTTTGATGATGATTGCCTTGATGTTCACCGTATGGCTTACCTCAGTACGTCGAGGATACGGAGCAGAACGGGAAAAAGCTTCACCAAAGGAAGTTTTCTCGGCGATCGGTGAAACCATTTGGGCATTACTCTTTCCGATTCTGCTCTTGGTCGGAATCCGCAGCGGAATTTTCACCCCATCCGAAGTCGGTGCCTTTGCCTGCGTATATGCCATCCTGGTCGGGACGCTCATATACCGGGAACTCGATTTCATGAAAATCGCCAAGACGCTCGGGGATACGGTAATCGATGTCGGAGCGATCATGTTCATCATCGCCCTATCGGGGATTTTTGGGTATGGCATTCCTCTGGAGAATATTCCCGGATTGATTAGCGGTGCCATCCTAGGCCTATCCCAGAACAAATTCATTGTGATGGCGATTATTTTATTGTTTTTGGTGATTTTGGGGATGTTCATGGACGGTTCGGTAGTCATACTGCTCTTTACCCCGATATTCCTACCGCTGGCAAAAACCGTCGGTATCGATCCGGTCCATTTCGGTATCCTGTTTTGCACGATCATCACAATGGGGAACATGACGCCTCCCGTAGGATTGGCTATGTATGCCGTGTGCCAAATACTCGAAATTCAAATTAGCGATTACATAAGAAACATGTGGGCATTCATAGTAACCATCATGATCTTGGTAGGAGTCCTGATGTTCTTCCCGCGCTTAGTCCTGTTACTACCGAATCTGTTGTTCGGGTGAAGCTTAAAATATGATGAGGAGAAATGTGTAATGAAACTTGAAGGAAAAATAGCAGTGATCACCGGAGCCGCCAGAGGTATCGGGAAAGAAATAGCCATAAGATTTGCTGAAGAAGGTTCAGCATTGGTACTTGTGGACCTACAAAAAGCTACTGAAACCGAAGAGCAGGTAAAAGCATTCAACGTTCCGGTCTTGACAGTTGCCATCGATATTACCGATTACAAGGCTGTTGAACAACTTATCGAAGATATCCATGGATGGAGAGGGTCGATAGACATTTTGGTGAACAACGCCGGAATCATTACCCGAGAAGGGATTTTGGATTTGGATAACCAAAAATGGCAGAAAGTAATGGATGTGAATGTGAACGGAACATTCTACATGTGCAAAGCTGTGCTTCCCGATATGGTGGCCAAACGGTATGGTAAGATCGTAAACGTCACCTCTATTGCAGGAAAGATCGGGGATATCACCGCTTCACCGGTCTATGGGACATCGAAAGGAGCAGTAAACACCCTCACCCGTTCTCTTGCCAGACAGATGGCAGAGTACAACATCACGGTCAACGCCGTAGCGCCCCATGCGATCGAAACCGATATGAGTGCCCAATGGCCTGAAGAGAAACGTAAAAGTGTGGTAGATGCGATCCCGTTGAAACGGATGGGAACATCGCGCGAGATTGCCCATGCGGTACTCTTTCTAGCTTCGGACGAAGCTTCGTTCATCACGGGCGAAACCATGAACGTGAACGGCGGATATTTGATGGATTGACTTAAGCCTCAATTACTTCTAGACCTTCGAAGAATGATCCGCTCAATATATTCTTTTTACTGATTTTCAAGTGCTTTTCAATAATCTCTACTGCCATCGGAGAATGATGCTCGAGCGCTTCGACCAAATCGATATGGTCCTGGAATGTCTGGGCGTAATTGGGTTTGATACCGATATCGTACATGTAGCTCATGTTGAGGTGCAAATTGAGCTCTTTATACGAACGGATGACAAACTCATTGTCACACAGTGCGCAGAGGGCCGAATGGTACTGCCAGTCAAATTTGATGTACTTGCGCAGATTAGCTGGTTCTTCCGCCAATGCGGCGGCCATGGACTCGGTCAGGACCCTTAACGGGTCCAAACAGGCGGTGTCGATGGTTTTATGGACGGATTTGACCGAATAGACTTCCAAAAGTTCTCGTACTGCAATCGCAGAGAGAATCGTTTTCTTCGTCGGAGTCTTGAGCACGCACATGCTCCTTGGTTTGATTTCCACCAACCCATCGACTTCAAGGCGCTTCAACGCCTCCCGTATCGGCATCATGCTCACGCTGAGTTCGTCGGCAAGTTGTTTGGTGCTCAGCGTATCGCCATAATTAAATCGCCCCCCTATAATTGAATCACATAAATAATGGTATACTTGCTCTGCCAGACTACGTTTTTCTATTATGGCGATTTTTTCCTGCTTCATGGCTGCCCCCTGCTGTTCTTACCGATTGAGAACACCAAATTCGTTAACTGAAATCTATTATATCAGATTATCCAGACAATTCAATGCCTTCAAGACCCGATTTTCACCGGACCAGCCACGTTATACTTACAACGGGGAAGCACAATGGTGGTTGTTTCTCACAAATCAGTTATTGTCTTCTTTTGTCTTCAGCACTGCCAAAAACGCTTGTTGCGGAATCTCGACATTGCCTACCATCTTCATCCGCTTCTTGCCTTCCTTCTGCTTTTCAAGCAATTTGCGTTTTCGGCTGATATCTCCGCCATAACACTTGGCAATAACATCTTTACGATAGGCATTTACCGTTTCACGACTGACGATAGTACCGCCAACCGCTCCCTGGATGGCTATCTTGAATTGCTGCCGAGGGATTTCGTCTTTCAGACGCTCACATACCTGACGGCCGCGGCTTTGGGAATTGTCTTTGAACACTAATTGACTCAACGCATCAACCGGCTCACCGTTGACAAGGATATCGAGTCGAACCAAGTCGGTCTTACGATATCCGATAACAGAATAGTCAAAGCTCGCATACCCGCGGGAAACCGATTTGAGGCGATCATAGAATTCGAACAACACCTCTGCCAAGGGCATTTCATAGATCATCTCAACCCGTTTGGAATCCAGATAATTCATCGTTGTCTGGATTCCCCGTTTCTCCATGCAAAGACTGATGATATTACCGACATAGGTTGTTGGAGTGATGATATTGGCTTGAATATAAGGCTCTTCGGCATAATCGACCTTGATCGACTCCGGATACTCCAGAGGATTATCGATCGTGATCGTATCTCCGTCTTTCATATGAACGATGTAGCGTACCGATGGACTGGTAAAAACTATCGAAAGATCGAATTCCCGTTCGATACGTTCTTGGACCACCTCTAAATGGAGCATGCCCAAGAATCCACATCGGAATCCAAAACCTAAGGCAGCCGAAGACGTTTTTTCATAGACCAATGAAGCATCGTTCAGCTTCAACCTGTCGATCGCTTCCTGCAACTCTTCGTAATCATTGGAGTCGATCGGATAAATCGAACTGAATACCACAGGCTTCACTTCTTTGAATCCCGGAAGAGCCTTGGTACAAGGTTTGGCAGCGTTGGTTACCGTATCGCCTACCCTGATATCCCGGATAGTTTTGATACCGGCTATGAAATAACCGACATCTCCACCGCCCAAAGTCCCCGTTCTAACAAGCCCCAGTTTGAATACACCCACTTCCTCGACAGTATAAACAGCCTTGCTGAACCACAACAAAATCTGATCCCCTTCTCTAATCATGCCGTCAAATAGTCTAAAGTGGACGATAACGCCTCGGTAGGCATCGTAGTGGCTATCAAAAATGAGTGCTTTCAGGGGAGCTGCTCTGTCTGTTTTCGGTGGCGGGATATGTTTGACGATCGCTTCAAAAAGCTCATCGACTCCTTGACCTGTCTTCGCGGAGACAAGACTGGTAAGATCCGGATCGAGACCGAGATCGTGGTCAATTTGGTGTTGACAGCTGTCGATATCGGCACTGGGAAGGTCGATTTTGTTGATTACCGGCAAGATCTCGAGATTGAATTCCATCGCCATGTACATATTGGCCAAGGTCTGCGCTTCGACACCCTGGGCTGCATCGATAAGAAGCAGCGCTCCTTCACATGAGTTTATCGCCCGTGAGACTTCGTATGAAAAATCCACGTGTCCCGGCGTGTCGACCAAGTTCAGCTCATATTCATGACCATCGTTGGCAACATAGGGAATGACGACAGCCTGGCTTTTGATCGTGATTCCACGCTCACGCTCGATATCCATGTTGTCCAACAGCTGTTGCTGCATCGGACCACGGGTGGATACCAGCTTGGCTTTGTCAATGAAACGATCCGCCAAGGTCGACTTACCATGATCGATATGCGCAATAATACAAAAGTTTCTGATGTACCTGGGATCTTTTGCCATCTAACAATCTCTACTTACACTAACTTCGTGGCGCTCTCGACGCGTTCAAACCCTAAGAGGATCCTGATTTCAGCATCATCAAGCGTTTCCTTCTCAACCAATTCGTTCGCCAGTTTGTCCAACTGGTCACGATGGGTCTCAAGCAGCGATGTTGTCTCAGCCATCGCCTCTTGCATTATTTTCACTACCTGGGCATCAATCTTACGAGCAGTATCTTCAGAATAGTCTTTGTGCTGAGCGATTTCACGGCCGAGGAACAATGGCTCGTCTTCCTTACCATACCCGATAAAACCCAATTCGCTCATACCCCATTCGGTAACCATTCTCCGCGCTATCTCAGTCGCTTGCTTGATATCATTGCTTGTTCCGGTGGTGGTCTCCCCATACACAATCTGTTCAGCCACATAACCGCCCATGCATACCTTGATCCAATCGAGCAACGCGCTCCGGTTCTTCGTATACGCATCTTTCTCAGGAAGACTGATCGTCAAGCCCAGTGCTCTTCCGTGGGGAATTATCGTGACCTTATGTAACGGATCGAGATTTTTCAAATAGTAGTGCAACAATGTATGTCCGGCCTCGTGGTAGGCAGTAGCTTTTTTCTCTTCATTGGTCAACACCTTGGATTGACGTGCCACTCCGAGCAAGATCTTATCCCGGCCTTGTTCGAAATCTGTCATCTGCACCAGCTTACGGCTTGAGCGAGCGGCAAATAGGGCCGCTTCGTTGACTAAATTCGCCAAATCGGCGCCGCTGGTACCCGGTGTTGCCCTGGCAATCCTGTTCAAATCGACAGAAGGATCCATTTTGATTTTCTTGCAATGGATCTTCAAGATTGCTTCACGTTCAGCTACATCAGGCATATCCACTACTACCTGGCGGTCAAAACGGCCTGGGCGCAACAACGCCGGATCAAGAACATCCGGTCGGTTGGTGGCCGCGAGTACTATGACTCCGGTACCCGTATCAAATCCATCCATCTCGACAAGCATCTGATTCAACGTTTGCTCGCGCTCATCATGCCCGCCACCGAGACCTGAGCCACGAGTTCGCCCCACGGCATCAAGTTCATCGATAAAAAGGATACAAGGCGCGTTCTTACGTCCCTGCTCGAAAAGATCTCGAACCCTGGATGCTCCCACACCGACAAACATCTCAACGAAATCAGAGCCTGACATATGGAAGAATGCAACACCCGCCTCACCGGCAACTGCCTTGGCTAGCAATGTCTTACCCGTTCCGGGAGGTCCGACGAGCAATACTCCTTTGGGAATCTTCGCACCGATTTCCTGAAACTTGGCAGGATGTTTGAGAAATTCCACGACTTCCTGCAACTCATATTTAGCTTCTTTCTGCCCTGCGACATCACTGAAGGTGATCTTCACATCGGTTTCCATATATTCCTTGGCATGGCTCTTGGAAAATGACATCACACCGCTATTTGCATTGCGGGTTTGCCTCCAGAGCATCACCGCAAAAGCGATGAAGATTACCCAAGGCAAGAATTGTAAAATTATTTCCAGCATCGAAACGCCACGGACTGTTCCGACGATGACGACATTGGCGTTCTTGAGCGTTTCCATCAATGTATTGTCCTGGTATGGGATCCTGGTAAGACCGGCTCCGCTCACCTGGCTTCTCAACCAAAAGCGTATGACCGATTCTTCCTCAATCTCGACACGGGTGACACTCCCCGATTCGACCAGATCGATGAACTGACTGTATGAGATCTCGGTTGTTCCGGCAGCACTGCGTTCAGAGAAGAGTAAAAGCGAAAATACAACGATCAAAAACACTAGAAAACCAAGAGCAAACCGGTTCTTCTTACTGAAATCGACCTTCGGTCCCTGTGACGAAGGTTTGCGATTCTGTTGTTGCCGATGCTCATTAGACGAAGTCTGGCGCCCCCAATATCTATCATCGTCACTTTTCTGACGCTGCTCTTTTTCTTCGCGAGGCTGATTTTGCTGATCTTTCTCTTCTTCAGAAACATCCTGTCCCTTAGAATTCTCTTTCCTTTCTTCTGTATCCACTTGTCAATCCTTTTATACGATTACACTATATAGCGTGAAACGTTTTCGGTCTAGGTCACCCGGTAAAAGCATCCTCTTTGCCAGCCGATCTTTTCCACCGAACACCCTTCCAAATACTGCGACTATACCTTTTTGGTCCTCAAGAACCGGAACAAGATGACGATCACGTTGGGTGATGTTCCATTCGGACAGTAAATCAGAAATTTTCTTCGTACCGTGTACCAATTCAATTTCATCACCGGTTTGAACGGAACGAACGATAACGTTCCCGATAAACTGTGTTTCATCAATCCAAAGAGAACGTTCATCCGCTTCTTTGAATGCCGCCGCATTTTGCAAGCGTGCCAATACCAGATGTTCCATTAACGGTGTATGCAGCGGATATACCGGTGAGAGCCATCCACGGTCCAGCAACACCGAAGTCAAAAGCATCGTAGCACGTCTGTTATCGACATACACGGTACATCCGCGCACATCAAGTTGTCCGTAATGAAGGTACCTATCATGGAAAAAATCGTCTACCCTTTGTACGGCAACAAATGGCAAACGCAATGCTGTTTCCATTGTTTTCTTTTCATTCAGATTGTTCCATGCCCGATAAATCAATTTGTAACGGACATCCTGTTCAAGAGTGAAAAATTTTTCTAGGTCTATGATTATCGAATCTTTTTCGTCTCGGCACACCAAAGGCTCTTGTTCATCGGCCATCTGTTCAATCACCGCATCTTCTCTAATACTTTTTTCCCCGAGTTGTCCCAGAGCCTGTCGATAGTTTGGAAACAACGCGTTGATATGGGGAATCAATAGTGTTCGCAGCGCATTGCGAGTGTATCCGGTATCTGCATTGGTCGAGTCTTCGGACCACATAAGTCCTGTTTGTTTTACCATCTCAACCAATTCCTGCTTCGAATACTTCAATAACGGTCGTATATAAGGTCCGTTTACTTCGGCTATACCCTTCGGACCTGCTATATAACCGCCTTGTAGAATCCTTGTGAGCACGGTCTCGGCTTGATCGTCAGCAGTGTGCCCGGTCGCAATAAAAGAAAAGTGGTATCTTGTGGCAACTTCTTCCAATGCCTTGCGCCGCAATATGCGGGCGGCTTCTTCAATACCTCCATGGCGTTGCTCTGCAAGCTTGGTCACCGTGTGTTTTCCCAAATGCACCATTTCAAGCCTGATGCGCAACCTCATGCAATTTTCATTCACCACACGATGCTCAATCTCAAGTTCCTTTTCACTTCTGATCTGGTGATCAACATGGACCGCAACAAGCTTGTCATGTGGTACAACGCGGGAAAGAGCAATAGCCAAAGCCATCGAATCCGATCCGCCTGAGAAAGCGATAATCACGCCCAGCGATGGGTCCAGATTATTTTTTTTGAAAAATGAGGATACGTCAATTGCCTTTTGAGCGTCGGTTATACGCACGCATCACCTCTTGGATATCAGTGCCGTCACACAGGGAAATCACTGCATCAGCAGCATTGCCAATCGCCTTGTCCAATGCCTTTCGTTCATCATCGTCATCGGGTGAACCCAACACATGCTCCACCACGGTAGCCGCTTGGGCAGGTCGTCCTATCCCGATATAGATCCGAATAAAATCGGTACTACCTATATGATGTGCCAAGGATATCAAGCCCTTGTGACCGGCAGTCGAGCCTCCTTGGCGAATCCGTATCGAACCGACAGGCAAATCAAGATTATCACAAACAACGATCAACTGCTGCACTTCAAATCGTTTGCCGATGAAATATTTTGCAATTGCTCCCGAATTGTTCATATACGTCAAAGGTTTGACAAATGTGGCTTGGCTTCCCGATGGCAACATGGCGACCGCCTGCATATATTTACGAAAGCAGCGTCGTTTCAGCTTCAAGCCGAAAGACGCTGCAATGATATCGAGGGTGTCGAATCCGACATTATGGCGCGTATGTGCGTATGTTTCTCCGGGATTGCCCAGAGTGAAGACCAAATACAGGCCAGTCCTCCTAATAATCGATTATTTCTCTTCAGGTGCTTCTGTGGCTTTTGTGACCACTTCAGGTTCTTCAGTTTCCTCTTCAGCAGGAGCAGCTTCTTCCCTCAACGCCTTTACGGTGACAACTGTTGTGTCGGACGGAGTAAGCACCTTCACGCCTTCGGGGATAGCAATCTGGGAAACGTGGATGCTTTCGTTCAACCCAAGTTTGTTAATGTCGACAACGATGGATTCCGGAAGGTCTTTGGGCAAACATTCAACTTCGATGTCGTAGATGACTTGCTCAAGGATCCCGCCGGTTCTCGTTCCAGGGGCAGATCCATGCAGCACTACCGAAACGTTGGTGCGCAAGACTTCGTCGGTGGTGACTTCGAAGAAATCCACATGGGTAACTTCTCCACGCATTACGTTTTCCTGATAATCTTTCATCAAAACGACATGCTCTTTCTTCCCCAGTTTGACGGTAAGCAACGTCGATTCTGAGAAGTGCCTCATCTTATTGATAAAATCCTTGGCGTCCAGAGATAGATGGACGTTCTCACCTTTCCCATAGATTACCGCGGGAATACGTCCTGCCCTGATCAGGCGCCTCGAGCCGGCAGAACCGAAATCTTCTTTTCTATATGCGCCGGTTAATTGCTTTTCATTCATGGGTCACTCCTTGTAACTAACCAGGGGCGGCAGGATTCGAACCTACGCATGCCGGCACCAAAAACCGGAGCCTTACCGCTTGGCTACACCCCTACGCCCACAACTTTCGATGTGAAGGCATAGTGTCCGTCTGTTTTACGGACACCGCAAACCAAAATAGCGTTTTTCCGGCCCTTTGTCCAGTAGCTATATTACAGGTTACAGTGATTCGTCATTCGGTTTCGTCGAATTGTTCGGCTTCACCCGGTTGCACAGGTGGTGCTTGCTCGTAAGCGGCAAGAATCATCTGCTGCATCATGTTCCTAAATTCGCTACTAATTGGATGTGCCACATCCTTAAACTCTCCGCTCTTAGTCTTGCGGCTAGGCATTGCGACGAACAATCCTGATTTCCCATCAATCACCTTAAGATTATGGATTACGAATTGATTGTCGAACGTTATGGTCGCGTACGCGCGCAACTTGCCTTCAGATTCTATTCGGCGGACCCTCACGTCGGTGATTTCCATGCGAAACTCCCCTCTTGCTTCAGCATGATGTGTTTAAACCCTTAACATCTTATTCGTTAAGCGTTATCGCATCACCCAAAAGGTACCATCGGTTTGCCCAGTATGCAAGCATTTTGTCATATATAATGTAATATTATTGTCTTGATGCTTGATAATTTGACTGATCTGATTCAATTCTTGGCTGATTGAAGAAATCCATACGAAAGCGCTACCGCTTCCACTGAGATTTGTATAGAGACATTCCGTTTTTTCCGTCTTCTCGTTTACCCTTTCCCACCACAAGCGATTTTGTTCATCCAACACGCCGGTGAAATCATTAAAAAATGGCCATGTGCCACACCCGCTTGCATACGATTCGGTCAATTGGGAATTACTTAACGAAAGGTGATGATCCACCTTGCCTACATCACGCATGTGATCGAAACGGGCAAACGCTTCCCTGGTGGAAATACCGTCGCCTCGGGGAACGGCGATTAAGCACCACAAATCCTTGCGTGCCTTCAGCGCTTCGATGCGGTTGCCTTTCCCCCGGACAATCGCGACCGGAACATCGGCAACAAAGAAAGGAACGTCACTACCGATCGCGATCGCCAGATTATTCAGTGCCATCGCATCCAACGGCTGTTGCTCAAGTTCGTTGAGCAATCGCAAAATGCACGCAGCATCTGAAGACCCTCCTCCCAAACCCGCCTTCATCGGAATTCGTTTGATGATATCGATAGTAACCGCCAAAGGCTTTCCAATGGATTCACAAAAAGCTTGTGCTGCTACAAACATCAGGTTCTTCTCACTATCGATATCCGGCTGTCCTTTGATCGAACAACTGAATTGATCTGACGCTTCGGCATACACTGCGATGGAATCCGAAAGAGAAATGAGATGAAACAATGAGATCAGATTATGATACCCATCCGGCCGTGAATCTCCAATTTCAAGATGAAGGTTGATTTTTGCATATGCTTGCGAACAGAGCCAACGTCTTACCATATCGATGCCTCTTGCAACTGCCTGACAACCTTCTTGGCCCACCCTGAATTTGCCTGCGGATTGCCCGGGCTCGGATGCAGTATCGTAATGACCATATCTTTTTCGCTTGAGGTTACTACCTGACGTAGTTTATCTGAGGCATAAGAACCGATGCCGACTAAAAATTGGGGGTGCAAGTAACGAATCACATCAGAAAGATACCGGTCACATACCGATTCCAACAGGGCTCTTTCTTGTTTGGGCAGTTTTTGGGGAACGATGTTCCGTCCTGTCGGTCCGGAATCGACAAAGACCAAAGGGCAGTAGTTCATTACCGTATGAGATGAGAAAAATACCTTGGCACTACCATAACGCTCTGCCATCAAGCTCCAAAGGCGCTGTCCGCTTACTTCGTGACGAGTTGTCTTAAAACCGGTAACCGGACGTTTGGGATGGAATCGGTGAGGTTGGCCTACTTCTGTTTCAATATCCATCCAAGAGCGAACCGCATCTATTTCACCGAAAGGAACACCGGTTTGGGCCATACCGAACGGCCCGGGATTCATCCCGAGAAACATCACCTTCACACCAGGGTGTACATATCGTTCCAAATACAACTTATGGGCATCCCAAGCATACTCCAACGGATTGTAAACATACATATCGCCAGAAAAGATAAGTTCATTCACTTCCTTGGCGAATCGCTTCGTACGCTCGATCAAATCAAATTCGACGGACAATCATTTCTCCTTATAAAAAATCTTTCCCGGTTGTGCAAAGGCTTTCTTCCCGGCGAGAATGATGTACGAGATGAAAGAACCGAGAACATATATGGCTGAAATACCGACCGAAAGCCAAAAGAGACCCGGTTTGTTTCGAGTCACGCTGAAAGCTGGAAGATTCACGCTCAAAAGAATCGGAATCGCCAACACAAAAACAAGTCCGACAGAAACAAGATAATCGGTCGCTACCGGGGTTTCGAATTCCGGGTCGACAACCCTGAGCAGGGCCAAGCCCGTGGGAAGAGTTCCTGTTCCCGTACCGAATATTACTAATGTCCTATAAAAGGCATGATCATCAAAGAGCCTTGAACAATACCAGGGAAGAATAAAACAGGTAATCCCGACCCCGACAAGGATCAAGACCAATATCGGGAACCAATAGCCTTGCACCACCACGAGTGAAATAGCTCCAAGAGACGATGCTACGGTAAGATCGACGGCCAATCCGCTGATGCGATTACAGGTTCTGTTGTCGATGGTCGTTTCCACTTTGAACAATTTCATCAGCAATTTCACACCGATCGCACATAATGCGCTGAATATGAAATTGATACCCCAGAGGCTTTCCGCAAGATCTTCTCCCATCGGTCCGATAAGTCCCAGAAGAGCTGACAATCCGGTCAGCACTCCCCAGCTGATCAAATAGGTAAACATCGTCAATGCTATGTGATAGGAGAACGTATCGAGCGATTCACCATCGGTCGAAAGGAATGAACCGATCGGACGTTCGGATTCGATTCGGCTGAAAAATCCTGTCCTTACGCTTTTCTTTCCGATTTTTTCCAAGTATTCCTTTCCGATCCATCCGCGCTTGATTCCTTGGTTTATCAAAATCACCCCGCCGAATGATCCGACTAAAAACCCTATGGCAGCCATCGTCAACCCTACGGAGGATCCGCCGACAAAGCCCATGTCTTCCCAGACTTTTCCGATCGAGAACGCTTGTCCCGGTCCAAGCTCGAAGCCTAAGGGCAACGTGAAACCGATGGCCGGAAACAGATGTTTGTCATATACCGCGATGAGCAAAGCCGTTGCTAACAATCCGAACATGCACTGTAAACCATACTGGGTCATCACCGCTGTCGTGTTCTCGCCCAACATTCTTCTGGCTTTCTTACCGTCTTTCCTTTTGCCGGTGACGCGAAGCATCATCGATATGAATGAAATATTGAGCAGATGATAGACAAGTTCCCCAAGGTATTCATTGTTAAGCCCCCATTTTGGAGCAACGAAATTGTAGAACACCAGCATGAATATACCGCCGAGAATGGGAGCCGGAATCAAGAATCGTTGAAAAAACCGCACCCTTGCCCGAATCAACGCAGCCAATAACAATGATGCCGAGATGATGCCGATGTGAATAATATAATTCCAGTTCATGTCCGAGCCTCCTTGCAAGCTTCGAAGAATTCCAGATATTTTAAGGTGGAACAAGATCGATGCAATTGAATCCGAAAGAGCTTATCGCCGAAGAAGAGCTCTATGGTACCTTTTGCATTCAAAATCAACGAGCGTATATCTTCAAAATCAAAAATAAATTGCTTATCGGTCCCGATATGGTCAGTTCCAAGCATGTCGTTTCGATTGATGATGATGGCATGCGGCCTAAGGGTAACGGTAAAATCAACCGACAACTTTTTCAAAAACCTTCTGCCCACCCCGGCTTGGAATACTTCCCCCCTATCAGGAGGAAATAATTCGACATCGGATGTATCCACCAGATGTTTGATCTGATCCTTCTCCCATTGATGCCAGCTTGGGATATCATTGAATCTAAAAGGTGTTTTACCATCAACCGGAACAAGGTTGTCAAACGCATCCACCACTGATGAAGCGTTGCACGAACTACAACAGACTGACTTGTATTCGGTGATGATGCTGGATCTCTGATTGCATTGAGGACACATATACAGTACTCGTTGCAAACCTTCGGCGGCATGCTCCGATTCAAACGGAATCCTATGTTCTTCTTGCCACGCATTATAAGAGAAGTTGAGTACCGAACCAATCGATGCATGAAGCTCGCTTAGCTTCATAGCCAGGATCTCTCCTTCACCTATCGGTTTGAATACGCGAATGGTAAGCTGACCTTCACGGGCATGAGTCGCCCAACGGGGTTTCAAGCCATACCCGCCTTCGAGATTTATCAACACCACGGGAACATGGAACATTCGAACAAGCTTTGCCGTCGTAATGTCAAAGGGCAACGCTTCGCCGTCCCAGGTTCTCGTTCCCTCCGGAAACAATCCGACAACATCGCCTTTCTTAAATGCTTGTGAAATATCTTTTATCGTCTGGTAGTCACTGCGGCCTTGTTGTTTAGCGATTCCTGTAACTAGTTTGCTTAAAAGAAATCCGACAATCTTCAGTCTGAACAGATACGCACCGGCCACCCAACGAATATGGTCGGGCCACACTGAAGAAATCATAAACGGATCCAACACATGCACATGATTGGAAAGGACGAGATAGGGACCTTTCAGGCCATTCAAGTGCTCCAAACCGACGGTTTTTATCTTATACCGCCATCGTAAGTATCCCCCGTACGTGGGTCTGATAAAACGAATGAAAAGAGGGGTTTTTGACATGGGGCATCCTCTATGTAAAAATAATAGCATGAGAATTTCCATGGTGTCTACCCGGAAGCATTTGCAAAGTTCCGGAGAAACCGATCGGAAACCACTCACAGTACCCTACTCCGAATTATGAATCAATAAACCTGTTAAGTGAACAGATTAAAATAAAGGCTTGTATATTACTAACCTTGGTTTGATCGGCGGTACGGGCGATTCAAAAACAAACGACACGTTACGACACATACATTGTTGATGTTCTTACTGGAAATACTTCTGATAC
>JAAYIV010000126.1 GCA_012523305.1 Spirochaetales bacterium | reverse complement strand
GCACGTACTATGATGTGTAGAAGTAGAAGTAACTTGTCGGATGAAGTGAAACGAACCTAGCATTTCACGAGGCTTCTAAAAAAACGATTCCAAACCGTTGACATGGTAGTTTAAAGTGGCTCTCAAGTGATAGAATACTCACCTTAGTCTTTGTATGGTATATTTTTATTTTGGCTATACTTCATCTGTCTATTCATAGTTTGAAATACAATAACTAATAACATGTTAAAGAATTACTTTCGATACATCCTAGTTTAATCGTTTCAAAATAGTAAGCATATTTTAAGAAATAAATTACCCTTTGTCACACATGGACGGCCAATTCCTCAGCCTTGCCAGTGGTCCGTCTCATGCTGCAATGGGGGCTCTTGCGAACCCTGTATCCTTGCTCATCGAGCTCGATATTTGTTCTCATGTTCTTCATCTCTTGAACAAAGTTGAAAGTTTCCCTGTCGATGATGGCCTAGACAACCCGATGAAAAATTTACCTATAAAGGGTTTTGGCATGATAACCCATATATCTGGAAAACTTTACCTATCCAATAGGAATTCGATGATATTTTGTTGTCTGATGCCATTTCGATTGAAGCTAATCAGAGAGTCCGTGGAAATCACAACCTTTTCATAGTTGTCTTCGATAGCCTCTAAGGGTTCAAATTCGCGTTTTGTATTGTCCTCGGTCAGGACGTAACATACTTGGATGTACAGTCTCTCGTCGGTTCGTGTTGCGACGAAGTCTACCTCACAGGAACCTTGTTTTCCAATGTGTATGGTCCATCCTCTCCGAAGCAACTCTAGGTACACCACATTCTCCAGTATACCGCTTATATCTTGATCACGATATCCAATCGTCGCATGGCGCAGGCCAAGGTCTGAGACAAAGTATTTCTCTTGAGTTTCAAGAACTCGCTTTCCTTTGATGTCAAAGCGCGGCACCTTGTGGATCAAAAATGCACTCTCCAGAGCCTTGACGTAAGTGTATACCGTCTCTGTGCTAAGTTTTCTCCCCTGGTTCTTCAGGAAATCGGAAATAGTCTTTGCAGAAAACGTGTTCCCGATATTGTCCATCAGGTACAGTACAACCTTTTCGAGCAGATCGATATCGCGGATTTTGTTTCTCTTTATTACATCCTTCAACAATACAGAGTTGAACATGTCCGTCAGATACCTCAATAAGGCTGTATCATCCCATTTTATCTCATGAATTCCAGGAAGGCCGCCATACCGAAGGAATCTGGAGAAGTGCTGATCCTTGTTAAGTCCGACCTCACCCTCGTTTAATTTTGCAAACTCGAGATACTCACTGAATGAAAGCGGATAGACAGGGATTTCTATGTATCGTCCCGAAAGCAATGTCGCAAGTTCGCCTGAGAGCAGCCTCGCATTGGATCCGGTTATGTAGATGTCGCAATCATAATCGACGCGGACTGAGTTAATTACCTTCTCCCAAGAATCAACTTCTTGAATTTCGTCGAACAACAGGTACAACTTACCGTTCGCAGTTTTTGCCGTAGCGGATATCGCCTCGTATAATGCTTTGTAGTTTTTCATGTTTTCGAACTGTAATGATTCAAAGTTGATGGAGAATATTTGCTTTTCCTCTACCCCGTTTTTTCGAATTGCTTCCTTGGTGAGCTCTAGGAGTACGCTCTTGCCAGAACGTCGCATGCCTGTAATCACCTTTACGACCGGTTTATCCATGAAATCGAGAATCTGCTTCATATAGGTCTCACGAATGATCACAGGAACCCCTCCCATAGAGTTTCTTATATGGTAGCATAATTAGAAAAAAATTACAAAAGATTCTTTTATAAAAGAAACATTGGAGCAAGATTCAAAATCCTCTCCTTCTTCGGAAATATGGGCAATACACATCTAATTCAATTGTTCCAATAAATATTTAACTTGTGTTAAGTTATAAATTACCCAATAGGGGAAAGTATGGCTAAGAGATAGCCCATCTAGATACCGGCGCATTTAAGCAATGTCATGTGTTTGTAATCATCGTGTCACTCGGCCAGAATATTGAACGGATACAATTGTTCAAGAAGTTACGGTTTCAATGCAGTAATCGGTACCACACAAACGCCATCGGGTCTGCGATAGGCTGCGTTTGTGAGCCCGCAGATTACACAAAGTGTGGTCGCCGGATGTTTGAACTTCTTGTTGACATCCAAAAGTTTTGCAGCGGCCTCGTCAATCTGGTG
>JAAYIV010000125.1 GCA_012523305.1 Spirochaetales bacterium | reverse complement strand
GAAAAAACACTTCCGTACACCAAAATGCCCAAAAAACACGCAACAGAACACAATATTTGAGGTTTCAAGCATACTGCTGGTGTTTGTTTGGTGTTTAAAATTACTAAACGATAGTTAACAACAGAACAAGATACAATAATAAATCATCTTGAATACTCATCCTTTCAAATGTTCTCCCAACTCTTTAAAGCTATCAAACGCGCTCTGGAGATTGTCAATTATCTCTGAAGCCAAGACGTCCGGATCAGGAAGGTTGTCCAAATCAGCAAGGGATTTATCCTTTATCCAGAAAAAATCCATACTGGTTTTATCACGCTCAAAAAATTGCTTAACATCAAACCTTCGGAACCTTCCATCAGGATTATCTTCAGACCATGTTTCCTTTCGGTCATACCGATTGGAGGGATTGTAGCTTCTTACAAAATCATCCAAATCATCATTGGTCAATGGATGTTGTTTGAGTGTGAAATGGACGTTTGTCCGGAAATCATACACCCATAAAGGATTTGTCAGTACATATTCCACACGTCTCCCTGGGTCAGTGAGCAATGCATCACCTAGAGTGACAGGAAGGTTTCCGTAGATATCACCAATGTTATGTAGATATAAGTTCATCAGGCACAACTTGAAAGTAGAAGGTACTAACTCATTTCCCCAAAATGTGCCATTCTTGAAGAACTCTTTCTGTTCACGATCAAGAGAATAATTCTCAGGGTCTGCAAGGAAAAATTGAGCAGCAAGGGAAAAGCCTCCAGACCCACAACAGGGGTCCGCTATGGTTCGGTTCAGGTCGGATGCATCGGACCATAGCCCGTATGAGAGGACGAGGAGTGAAATATTGTCCTGCTCCACTTTTCACGTCCTCGGTATTTTTCTGAAGCAAGCCTTCATAAATTTCACCCTTGACGTCGGAAGAAAACGCAACCCATCGTTCTGAGTCAATCATCTGGACGACGCGATACAGGATGGCAGCATTACTGATCTTGTTCGTTGCACCCATGAAAATCTTTCCAAGGATACCTCCTTGTTCACCCAATTTTCCCAACGTGGATTTGTATTGATTTTCTAATTCCGACCCTTTGAGTGTGTTCATGTCAGCCCAGGTACAACCGGATGGAATTCCTGTTTCTCTGTTATACGAAGGCTTGGAATACTCATCCGACATCTTTAAAAAAATCAGATAAGTAAGCTGTTCCGGATAGTCACCATATGAAACCTCGTCATCGCGGAGGGGACTACACATCCCCCAGACCTTTGACACTATAGCTGTTGAGTAATCTTGCTTTATAGAAACATCGAGGTTTCTACATCAATCTCATCGGGACGAATATATTTTTGGATGCACATAATATCAGACTTCCTGTTGCAGCGAAATCGAAATGAAACAATAATGTTGCACTAACTGCATATTCTTATTTTTCAAAGAATTACTATCTTTTTGAGAGATCTTCTTTGTTTTACAGATATTATGGGCAACGACTGTAAAAAAACTATGAACTCCTTTCTGGAACAGTTATTTGAGTCGCCAGACAAGATCTTTGATGAGAAGTTCCTCTTCAAGTTTCTCTGGAGTTGTGTTCTTATCGATATGAACAAATTCAATTTCCATTATTCTTGCCCAATCTCTCATCATCTCGGCAGTCACGTCATAGCTCAGAACCGTGTGATGCGCACCTCCTGCCATGATCCAGCACTCGACTCCAATAGTAAGATTCGGCATTGCTTTCCACATGACTCTGGCAACAGGAAGGTTTGGCATCGACAGGATTGGTTTCACCGCTTCAATTTCCTGAACGATCAGTCTCATTCTTCCTCCCATGTCGACAAGTGATGCAACAATGCCTTTGCCTGTTTTCCCCTCAAAGACTAGGCGGGCCGGATCCTTCGCATTCATCCCGATCCCAAGATGGTGGGTCTCAATCCTGGGCTTATCGGCAGCAAGACTAGGACACACCTCAAGCATATGGGCACCGAGGGAATATTCTTGGCCATCTACCAGGTGATAGGTGTAATCTTCCATGAAAGCAGATGAACCATTACCATTTTTTCCCATTGATTTCATGATCGCAGTCATCCCGGATACCTTCCAATCGCCTTCTCCGCCGTAACCATACCCCTGGGCCATGAGATGCTGAGTTGCAAGCCCGGGAAGCTGCTCCATGCCATACAGATCCTGAAAGGTGTTGGAAAAGGCCATGCAGCCTTCCATGTCCATCATCTTTTTCATCGCAATTTCTTCTCTTGCTTGATAACGGATAGCACCAAGGTCGGTCGAAGCAATGTCATATTGATTGGTATATTCAGCAAAAAGTGCATTGATTTCAGCATCTGCAACCTTGTTCATCTCCTTCACCAGGTCTCCTGTCGCCCATGTATTGACCTGCCAACCAAGCTTGATTTGCGTTTCGACCTTGTCCCCTTCTGTTACAGCGACTTCACGCATGTTATCCCCAAAGCGCATGATTCTGAGATTCTTGGAGACTTGAACACCTATACAGACCTTCATCCAATCTGAAAGCCGCTTTTGTATATCATGATGCTTCCAATACCCTGCGATAACCTTTCTTGGCATCCTTAGGCGGGTTGCTATAAACCCGTGTTCACGATCGCCATGCGCTGCTTGATTTAGATTCATAAAATCCATGTCAATTTCTTCGTTCGGGATTTCCTTATTGTATTGGGTCGCTAGGTGACAGTATGGCTTTTGAAGAATATCCAGCCCGTTTATCCACATTTTTGACGGACTGAAAGTATGGCACCAAGTGACAAACCCATAGCATGTATCTGAATAATTTGCTTCCTTAACAACGTCAGTAACCTCTTTATTGGTCTTTATGGTTGCTTTATACACTAACGGATATGGAAGTGTTTTGGACAATTCTTCTGCCATTTCTTTTGCCCTTGCTTCAACTGTCCTCAGTACCTTATCTCCATAGAGCGACTGGCTTCCAACAACAAACCAGAATTCTTTTCTTTCCATTTTCTTTTCTCCTCATCGTACCATGCAATAGCAATGCATTCTTTATTGAAGTAAGGTGTTAAGAAGCCCCTCTCTTAATCTTCTAAAAAAATCAGAAGGACTCCACAGCAGCTCGTTCTACCTTGAGAGCTTTTCTGTAGTTACTGATAAAACGGCCAAAGCCATCCACCTCATCCGAAGATGCCATAAGGGTCTTGTGTGCAACCTTATCGAAAACCTTGTTGTCCAGATAATCTTCAAGCGATTCGCCTGTATTCCATATCATGTATGCGCAGAGGAGGGCCATGCCATAAGGACCGCCCTCAGCGGCGGATTGCATGATAGAGACAGGGATGTCGATTGCGGCACTTAGTATCCGTTGCCCGACTTCAGGAGTCTTAAAATATCCCCCATGACCATAAATCCTGTCTATTTCAACATGTTCATCTTTCAAGATATCCATCCCAAGCCTAAGCGTCGCAAGAGCGCTGGTCATGTGGGTCCTCATAAAGGATGCTAGGTCCATTTTCGCATCCGGCTTCCTGAGCAATACCGGCCTTCCCTCATCGAAATCAGTAATACCCTCACCTGAATAATAGTTATAAGAGAGAAGCCCTTCACAGTCAGGCCTACCCTCCAATGCTTTGGAATAAAGCATTCTATAAAGTTTACTCTCAGGAATGTTCACCCCCAGATTCTCAGCAAACTCACCGAAAAGATTGATCCACGCATTTATATCGCTGGTACAATTGCTACAATGGATCATTGCTACCGGCTTCCCGGTAGGGGTGGTTACGATATCGATTTCCCTGTGGACTTCGATCGGTTTATCAAGGACGATCATTGCAAAAGCGCTTGTACCCGCACTCACGTTGCCGGATCTGACGCGAACGGAGTTCGTTGCAGTCATTCCCGTACCGGCATCTCCTTCCGGCGGAGCAAATAAAATACCTTCCCGCATCGTCCCTGTAGGATCTAGAAGACGGGCTCCCGTCTCTGTCAACCTGCCTGCTTGTTCGCCTGCCATATTGATCGCAGGCAGAATGTCCTCGATGTTCCATGGAAGATCATAGTCTTCAACAAGGTGATTGAAGGTTTTCATCATTGATTCATCATATCTATTTTTTGTATCTATAGGAAAAATTCCAGAAGCATCACCTACTCCGACTATAAACTTTCCTGTGAGCAGGTAGTGGATGTAACCAGCAAGGGTAGTGATTTTTTTAATTCTCGTGACATGTTCTTCTCTGTTCAAGACCGCTTGATAAAGATGCGCTACGGACCATCTGAGGGGAATATTGAAGGAAAATTTCTCCGATAGCTCCTTAGCTGCTTTTCCAGTGGTCCTGTTTCTCCAGGTTCTGAATTCCGTGAGGGGGCGATCATGCTCGTCGAGCGCAAGATAGCCATGCATCATTGCCGACACACCGATCGCACCAGTCGTGGTAAGTGGAACGCCAATTGTGTCCATGACATCATGCTGGAGTTTCATGAAACAATCCTGCACACCGTTTATGATATCTTCATAATGATACGTCCAAACTCCACGCTCAAGAATATTTTCCCATTCATGACTTCCTGAGGCAATAATTGCATGATCTTTATCGACAAGCACGGCTTTAATCCGGGTTGATCCCAATTCGATCCCGAGCACGGTATCCTGCATGTTCATACGTTACCTTCCATATCAGTCTTTTGGCTAAAATCATACTAGCAGGACTGAAAGAATGCAAGTAATATGTACATACATCTATGTAAAATATACTTAGTTGTACGAACGTATCCTAAAATCCTATTTTGGGCATCTATGATTAATCAGTTATCGTACATTGGGTTTCGACTTTCAGACTATGTGTTGTCTCCAGTGAATTTTCGATTGAAATATTCTTTCAGAACGAAATCGGTTTACACTTCCATATTCCGATCGCATCTATCGTTTTCATCAAGTTAAAGGTTCCATCGTAAAGCATGAATTGTACGATACAAATTACTGAAACACTTGCAATTTGTCCGCTCGCAGATTACATTACACCCGGAGAATAAAAGAGAATGTCGAAGTACTCGGACATTGCGGTATTATTACGTGAAGAGATCCAACGCGGCTCATACAACGACAAGGGAAAACTGCCTACCGAACACGAATTAGTGAAACGCTTTGGTGTAAGCAGGCAAACTATTAGACAGGCAATAAGTTGCCTTAAACATGAGGGGCATCTCTACCAAATTCAGGGCAGCGGCACGTATATCTCATCTTCCAAAGTGAAAAAACCGCAGCTTTCCTCAAAGACTATCGTCACCGTCAGCACCTATATAAGCAATTATATTTTCCCGGAAATTATCAGGGGTATGGAACGGGAACTGTCAAGCGAAGGGTTCAACATCAATCTCATCCAGACTGAAAACCGTGTGGATAAAGAACGGACAATCCTAGAGAAAATTATCAATGATGGCAATGCTGCAGGTATAATCGTAGAAGGTACGAAAACAGCTCTTCCCAATCCTAACATATCGTTGTATAGGAAGATAAAGGAGATGGGAATTCCTCTTGTCTTCCTCCATTCCACCTACCCCGAGCTCTCAGACGAAGTGGTGGTCGGCATGGATGATTTTCAAGGTGGGAAGGAACTGGTGAAATATCTAGTTAAGAAAGGCCATACGACGATTGGGGGGATTTTCAAATCCGATGACCGCCAAGGGCTTTTCCGTTATGCTGGATTCTCAGAAGGCTTGCTTACATCCGGGCTTGGACTGAATGACGCTCGTGTTAGATGGTACACTACAGAAGATTATTGTAAACATCATAAACTCATCGAAGCAAACAACGAGGTATTTGACAATCTTTGTGGCCTGACCGCCGTCGTCTGTTATAACGATGAGATCGCAGTCTGGATATCACGTGCATGCAAGGCTGCTTCAATGCCTATTCCTGAGATTGTCAGCTTTGATTCCAGTCAGTATGCGATGCTGCTCGACAAGCCTTTTGTCTCAATCGGACACCGCAAGGAATTGTTAGGAAAAACCGCTGCCAAAAAGATCATCAACATGATTGAAGGCGGACATGAAGAATCCATCCTTATGGATTGGGACACAGCAGTCCTGAAAGCAAATCACTGACCCCACCTCTCAACCTCCTCAAGGCGTAAGTGTAAAAACAAACAGCAACAATCCGCTTCATGCGTGTTTTATGCTACCAAATAGCTTTCCCTATAATTCATCTGAATTTGGATGCGAAAGCTTCTTACCAAATGCGGATGCCGAACTATTGTGCACGTAAGAAAGGATGAACTTGCTAACACCACAAATCAAACGTCTTAACGCGTATCTTGTGTCTCTTGTAATTGAATAAGGCACCTTTGCTGGAATAGCTGGGGGATATGTTTAGGAAAAGCCAAAGCAGTTTTTTGAACATTAATACCTTCGGACATACTAAGGATCTGATGCTCAGGTCTATTACCGTTTGCACCAGATCCCTATCCTATCTTCCAACTGGATAATCAGTAGATATATTTTGCCATTCCGCCACAACTGATAAGCATCCAAGTTCCCCACAGCAGAGCAGTGAAAAGTCCTGCCCAAATGCTATTTGTCTTCTTCGATACAGTGATATTCAATGCATTTGCGATTGTCATGCCGATGAAGAGAGGGAAAATTGCGATGGTAGATATGTATACCCTGTCCTGAGCAAAATAGGTTGAATTAGTAACAGTTTTTCCCTGTGTAACGATAAGGACGAAGAACAACCAGAGAAGAAGAAGTCCGGCAACCGTACATACTGTTCCGATGAGAATCGACTTCAAGGTCCCCTTCGTCGAATCTTCTGTCTCCGTGACTCCAATACTCTTGAGCGCAAGGCTGCTTGTAAGGAAATAAGGGATCTGGAAGAGGAAATACATGAGAATACATAGCGTTCTATTCGTGTTGATTGTTGACAACATAAATGTTGCTATATGCATTCCCTGCTTTGTGTATGCAGAAATCAATGAGAAAATAATATATCCGCATCCAACGGTTAATAACCCAAACAGAAACGCTTTCCCGATATATCCAATCCTGAAGCTTCCATCATCGGCTGTCCTGAATCCATAATTCAGCAAGTTTCCGCCGTGCTTTCTTCCCCAGAGGAAATGATATGCAAGGAAAACGACTATCATCCCGATTGACACTGTCCACTGCCATGAGATGTAACTGTTGTTTGTCCCTCCAAGGAGCCAAAGCTTACTGATGTTGATTCCAAGGAAACTTCTTGAAGCAGTGATACCTGGTCTGAACAGCGCTACGGGAAGGATTACCAGGACAGCAAAAAACACCCAATGCATCCAGTTTGATTTTTCAATTCCAAGTGTAGGTGTCTTGCTTAGTTTGAGTCCTTTGAACACTTGAGTATCAAGAAGGAAATTGGCTAGGACAACCATGCCTGCAACCGCAGCTGCCAACATCAGGATAAATCCAATGTCCTTGACTTGCCAAACCGTACTGATCTTGCCATGGTCCTCATATGATTCAACCCCTGCATCAAGGCCAAGGCCAATATTGCTTGTCACGGCATACACTACGGTCTGGACAGCGTCATTGGTGACCAGGTAGTATGCGTGACATGAATCCGGCATGTAAACTGTTCTTGAATAGGTATTGCCATTTGTTGATGTCGTATAGTATTTCTTTCCGATCTCAATCTCGGGAACCTTGTCTGCCTCTGACTTGAAATCACCAAAAAATATTCTTCTGATCTGTTCAACTTTGAAGATGCTCGCCACATCATTGTTCGATCTTACAAGACAACTTTCATCGGCATCTCCTATGATACAGACAAAATTGAAATTGTAGTCTTCATTCTTGGGAGATCCGTAATAGTTCATTCCAAGATTGACCTGAAGATTTACCGCTTCCTGATTGTTGATTGAAAACGCCATGGTGTACTGTCCACCCATCGAGTGACCCATTGCGACAATCTTGCTTTGATCAATGAAGTTGAACGTCTTGAGGGTGTTGTACACTGTTTCTGCTCCCATCGTCGGAGCACCGGCTGCTTCACTTGGGGCAGTTTCTGAAGGTCCTGTCGCAATATCTGAGTTATGACACCCTGTATAATCCCATGATATCACCACATAACCCCTTCTGGCTAATTCAACGGCATATGCACTGCCCTGCTCTAGCATATCATTTCCACCATGCGCATACATTACCGCTGGAGCAGGATTATCTGGCGTTGCTGTTTTTGGCTTGTAAAGAATAGCACTGATAACATCTCCGTCAGCTGTAGACAATGTTAGTTTCTTTACTGTGGTGTTTCCCCAGTTTGTATCAATTCCAATTATTAGAATTAAAGCTAATGCAAATAGAACAAACGTTACAGCAACGCCAAAAATTCGTTTAGGTTTCATTTTTTCCTCCATAATCATACGTATGAATTTTTGAGAAGACTGCATAATCGCACTTTCAAGTACGTATCATACCCTTGTTGTACGTACAAGTAAACATATATTT
>JAAYIV010000124.1 GCA_012523305.1 Spirochaetales bacterium | reverse complement strand
CTGAAAGTGAACATGGAGAAGACGGAAGCAAGGAGAGCCTATGGTTCCACGTTTTTTGGGTTTACGTTCATAAGCTACGGGCAAAGAGGGAAACAGGGAAGGACCAGCTTCCAAGTCAAGAAACGGAAGAAACTTGAAAAGCGGATACGACTCATCACGAAACGCAATCGTGGAGTCAGTATTGAAGTGGTCATCAAGGAACTGAACAGGGTACTGGTGGAATGGATCGGGGACTTCGCACGGAGGTACCTCGAACGCTTGATGGGATGGATACGGAGACGGATCCGTCAATACCTGTGGAAGCAGTGGAGGAACGGCAAGAACCGAAAACACCGGCTCAGGCAACGGGGGGTGGACAAGTGGAAGCTGGAAAAATGGGAACTTGGAAGCAACTCATACTGGAAGATGGCGGAAGTGATGAAGGCTTTCATCGACATTGAAATACTTCATCAGCATTACAAACTAGCGGATATACCGGGCTATTACAACAAGCTCCGTGCTGAACGCATTGGGCAAGATGGGATTGTGCTGGATTTCCGGTACAATAGTCTATTTTGTTGAACCGCCGTATGCCGAACGGCGTGTACGGTGGTATGAGAGGTTGGAACCTAGCGGCCACTGCCTACTTGATTGGTTGAGTACCGATCAATCGATGATGTTGTTGTGTAAATCACGCCTATCAGGTAAACTCGTTAGTTGGAGAATTGTTCAATTCGGACAATATGTTTGGCTGGGAGGAGAAGATGAACAAAATTGTGTTGCATGCGTCCGATTTGGACGGGTTTCTAACGACCGAGGACAAAAAGAAAATTGCCCATGCGCATTCGCTCTATGAAGAAGCCATGGCATTATTTGCTAAGATCGAACGGGGCGGTTCGATTGCTGAAGATGCCGTGTGTTCGCTCACGCCGGTATTTGAAAGAATCGGCAGATATTTGAAGGAAGTCGTTGCATCGGAAGATGGTATCCACGTGTATTCTTTTGAAACCCCTCAGGTTCAGCACGGTGCTGCCTCTCGTTTAATTGCAAAATTACGTGATCCAAAAACACAACACGAAGAATTCCTCTATTATGTACAAAGAGCGTATGAACTGTTGTTTGCCCATGTCTATTCTGATCGAGCGCTTCCGAAAAAACGGAGTATCGTTACCAAGACCCCAGTTACCTTGCCGTTGCAAAATTATGCAATTCATAAAATTCCCGATGTAGACAATCTGATCGAAAACACGGTGATGTGTGTCATGTTACGCGGTGCATTGCTCCCTTCCATGATAATCAGCAAAGAAATCGAGGAACACTCTTCGGATGGGTATGTAACACCGTTTGCATTGTTTAAAATTAAAAGAGACGATACGAAAGTAGAATATAATATGGATTATCTGTTGGATTTAGATCGTTCTTTCTTCAATCTTGAAGGACTTGATGGAAAGGACCTCATTTTTGCCGATCCGATGAACGCGACCGGAGGGTCATTGGTAACGATCGTGAAATATATCATGTCTCAGGGAATCAAGCCGAAATCGATTAAATTCATCAATGTCATCTCAGCATTGAAAGGAGCGTTACGAGTCGTCAGGGCCATTGAAGGGGCGGAAGTTTACACGTTATGGATGGATCCGGTTCTCAATGAAAAAGCGTACATCCTTCCCGGACTAGGGGATGCGGGAGACCGATTGAATGGCGAAGATCTTCCGGACAATCCGCGGAACATGATTCAATTGATGGCTGATTACGGAACGAACATCACAAATCTTTACAGAGCTCAGGTCAAAGAAATAGAAATGACGGTCCTAGGTAGAAACGGGATGTGGGGGGAATAGTCTTTGAAAAGAGAAAAGTTAGCAAAATTGGCCGTTACGGTGTGTGTATTGCTAGTTTTTTCTCTTTTTTCTTCATGCATGACTGCAATCCAACGCCAAACATTATTCGTAGATAAGGTGATAGCTGAAAACCAACCACTTTTTGAGGCCAGGCAATTTGAATCGATCATCGATCAGTATGAAAGAGCACTCGTCGAGTACCCTCAGGATGCCCGGCTATTGTATAATATGGCATTCACACTGGCGGTAAAGGGCGATTATCAAACATCTGCAGAAACATTCGGTGATCTTGCAAGGCTTTATCCTGAAAATGTAAATTATGCACTTGCCCACGCCAGTATCCTCATACTGGCCAATCGAAGCCAAGAGGCAATTGAAGAGTTGGAACGTGCGATTCTCATGGACAAATATAACGAGGAAGCATCATTGTTGCTAATCGAACAATATGTGTCACAAAACCAGATACGACCTGCTTCTGAAATTGCAAATCGGTTGTATCTGTACGGATTGTATAGCGAAACATTATTTTCGCATCTCGCAACTATCGAGGAAAGATTGGGAAATCCTGAACGAAAGCATAGTTTTGAACAATTGGCCGAACTGTACGTAAAATAATCTCTGTTCTAGAGTACTTTTAACATTGCTTCGAGCACGCGATCAGGGGCCCCTGCGGCATCGATATCACGCAGCAGTCCCTTTTCACGATAATATTGAATCAACGGAGCAGTCTGCCGTTCATACACTGCCAATCTGTTGACGATTGCTTCTTCTTTATCATCCGGACGTTGTATCAGCGTCTCACCGGTCTCGTCGTCAATTCCTTCGACTTTCGGCGGATTGTACATGACATGATAGATACGGCCTGTGCTCTTGCACATGCGTCTTCCGGAAAGACGAAGTACGATGGTATCGCGATCAAGTTCAAAATTAATAACATGATCGATTGTTTTCATTTCATTCAACGCGTCTGCCTGAGCGATCGTCCGCGGGAATCCATCGAGAATAAAGCCCTTGGCAGTGTCTTTCTTTTCAAGACGCTCGTTCACCATGTCGATGGTAACCGAATCAGGAACCAACTCACCTGAAGCAAGGATGGCCTTTACTTTTATCCCCAATGGGGTTCCGGTATTGATAGCCTCCCGAAACAAGTCTCCCGTAGATATGTGCAAAATACCCAAACGATCCTTTGCCAGTGTGGCAATCGTCCCTTTGCCAGCACCAGGAGGTCCCAAAAATACCAGATTCATATCGTACCCCTTTCAAAAGTGTTTTACCGATTATAATGGTAGCAATGCTGGATACAGTGTATCTGAGTTTTTTAGCAATGCCAATCACCAACAATAAACTCGTTTTCTCTATTATTCAAATCGTTTCACAGATTCCCTGCGATCAAACTTTACGGGTATAAGCGTCAGACACGTTACGTCCAAAGAATCTTTTATCATTTTTTAGTTTATTTTTATCAAAAGGTACTAGACGAAGTTTTTTAAATCATGTAGCATCCACCTCGGCTCGCATGTTGTTATCGATCGCTCATTGATGTGAACGATTGAAAATGTGGCAAATACCTCACAGAGAACCTGCCGCCCACTTGACTTTAGATGATAGTCATAGTATGTTGGTCAGGCGCTCTGATGGAGCGTTGCTCGGCAGCGAGCCGAATACGCCGAAAACCGAAAGGTCGGAGGCACCTGTTTTGTGAAATCGATAAGCGAAGGAAAGAGAGAAACACTGCAAGCTTTTGCAGTCTGCGGGATGTGAATCCTGCGGAAGTGTAAGGGCTTCCAAGTCAATTCACGAACTGAAGTGAAAGCTAGGTTCGGGATCCCGGGGGAGCCCGGGGTCCGCGAGAGGACAGGGGAAAACCGAAAGCAGATTAGCCGGCGTGAAAATCG
>JAAYIV010000123.1 GCA_012523305.1 Spirochaetales bacterium | reverse complement strand
GTGACGAACGGTTTGCGTGCCGCCCATACGATGCTCCTCAGAAAGACATCATCCATACCACAGGCATGACCCAAGTACTCTTGATCGTAAAGAGCGATATCCCACGGGAAAAGAACGATTTTACCAAGATTGTTTGTTCGTTTGAACAGAAGTTGGCTGTTTGCTTCGTCAACAAGCGTTACGGGACTTTGCCTGGTGATTGAACGTGAACAGGCAATTCCTTTATCACTACGCACTACTTCTCCGACCTGTCTGTGCCAGCAGATATATTCATCGTTGTTCACCGTATTGATTTCTGTAAATCGAGACATGGCTATATTTGAAACGTCGATATCAAAGCAATCGCACAACCAAGATGGAAGCAATCGCACATCAGGTTCGTATATCACCAAGCCCAGTCCCGCGGCATGTGTGGCTTCAATTGCTTTTTGTTTCTCTGATGATATATATCGCATCGTTCCTGACTGGGGTATGAACAATAACGGATGCTGGTCCAACTTGGCAATGTCAATACCGTCTTGCGTGCACATGACAGTGAAAGGAACACCCAAATGGCGAAAGGCTGAAAACACGGTATGTTCCAATCCATCCAAGACATATTCAGAGTTATCGTGTAATAACACTAGTACCGTTGCTGTGCCCTTCACGACTTGACGGATTTTCATGGCACCAACTTCGGCCATCCAACCTGTCGCAGGCTCTCCAGAAATTCAGCTCGTCTGGCGATGGGAAATTCATCATTCGGAAAGACTGACGGACCCATCGGAATACCGGAGGCGTCCAACATGGTCTTTACCGCAGCGATCACAGGATACTTTATGATGATCGCAACGATCGTATTGATTTGTTTCTGTAGAATCCGCATCGTCTCAATCTCATGGTCGCGCCATGCGGCATAAAGATTACAAAACGATTGCGGCATGACATTGTAGGTTGTTCCGATGCCTCCGTCCACGCCTGCAAGCAGGCCGAACATCAATTGTTCATCAATTCCATTAAGGAGAGAAAAATCATCGGGTACCATTGATCGGATGCGCATCATCTCATAAAAATTGGTACTGCCGAACTTCAATCCCTTGATATTTGGATATGCAAGCAGTTCTTTGACCATTTCCATCGTGAAGCATACGTTCGCATAAGCTGAAGCATAAATAATCAAAGGAATATCGGTAATCGATGAAAGCCATCCGTAATACGCACAAATCTGTTCTCGGCTGTAAGTATAGTAGAGCGGAGGTATCGCTGAGATGGCATCGACTCTCATGGTTTTTGCATGCTTTGCCAAATCAGCCGTATTGACTGCTTCCGCTGCTCCCACATGCGCCACTACTTTAAGCGATGAATGAGACGGTAAGATACGGATTTCATCAACAACTATCTCGAGCATTTGCTTTCTTACGGATACCGGCAAGAGTATTCCTTCACCGGTTCCTCCGCCCACATACAACCCGTCGATAGGAGAGTCTGCTAATTGTCTCACCAAAGCACGTATCGATTCCTCAATCAATTGACCTTGTGCATCTACTGGAGTTACGATTGCCGGATAAATTCCTTTTAGCAACGGTGTAGTAGTTTCATACCCCATCAAATCCCTCCATGACAGTCGCCCCTATACAGGCATCGTTATCGACGTCTGTCATATAGTAGACTATCAAGGAGGTATTGTGGTCAAGTAAAACCGCACTTGTATACCCTAAATCTCCAGAAACTGCAGGTCGAATCTGGAAAACCCCGCTATCTGAGAAAATAGGATGCTCAGAATCGGTGATCAACGCTTCGATTCCTTTTGGATCCCGTCGTTGTCCGAATGTGGCCATCACCCGATTATCGTCCAACGAAAGCATATGAACGGGGTTGGGACAAAACATGTTCGTCGGTTCTGGAGTATTCCATGTGACACCGCCATCGAACGATGAGGACGTATGGAGATTTTTATAGGTTTCATCGAACGGTAACGTAAAGAAATCGAGTTGGGTCCGCATAAGGATATCGAGTCTTCCTGAGGGAGCTCGGTACAGAAACGGTTCAAGGAAATGGTGACCGTTCAGCGATGGGATCTCTCCGAGGAAGTTCCATGTTTTCCCTTTGTCTTTCGATTGGACAATCAGGCAACGTGATAATTGGCCAAAACGTTTCACCGCATACAACGGCGCGCAAAGCGTTTTGTCAGGAAGTTCGACTACATTTCCCCGCATTGCAGCCGGGCCCTGATATCCTTCTGTAGAAAAATGCCACGGTCCGTCCCAGGTCTTGCCGTTGTCGGAAGACCTGATGCAACTGGTCCCGACGTGTATTGCAGCCCATCGGTCGAATAGTATGCGTCCAAAATATGTGAATGCTTCGCCAAGGGATGCTTTCTCTTCTTTCGGAACAACTTTCCATCTGAAGAAGGTACAGATCAGCGTTCCGTCTGATAATGTATTGATACATGGATCATTTTCACCCATCTCATCGTTATAGATCACCGTGCTGTCGGACCAGGAAGCACCATTGTCGCGCGAGATTTTCATCGCTATCCGTGATGAAGCATCAACATGCGTCACTGCACCGTATGTCTTCAACGAATTGTCCGCTTGACGATATACCAAGATAATCGAACCGTCATGTGCTCGGGTCACACTGGGAAATGAATTGTACAAGCCATCTTTTACAAGTACGGTTTGCTGAAATTTGAACATTTGTTTATCACACCTCATATTACTTGATGATTACAGATATGAGAATGCCGGTTCCGAAAGAAACCGGCATTCGTTTGTACGTTTCAGTTACTTGATTGAGTCCAAAGCAGCCTGTGCTCTCTTTTGCATCGCAGCCACAGTAGCGTTAAGATCTTGTTCTCCAAGGTAGTACAATTCACGTTCCTGACCAAAAATATCTTTAATCAGGTTCAATCCGGTTGGATTGAGCTTGGTATCGATATTATAGTAACTCGTAATGGGGACGGTCCACCCTCCCATGACTTTCTGGACAAAATCGTCCGAATAATTCATGGTATGGACTGTTCCGCTCGTGTCGGTGAAAGTTACGAAGTTCTTCTTGAATGCTTCAAGATCCTGATGGCGATACGAAGAGAGTGTTCCGAGTTTCGACCACATCTCAGTCACCATGAACCTGGCTAACAATGCTCCTCCTTTTGGATTCTTGGAAGTGATGGGAACCGCAAAATAATAGTCGAGGTCGGTTGCATTAAGATTGTTTGGAACAGAAGCGTTGGGTCTCGGCAAATTCACGACACCAACGTTGAAGTCGAGGATTTTCGCACCTTCCGCTGATCCGAATCTTGAACTGATGAACCAGGATGCAGACCACCAGTTGCTCAACAACATGGCCGCATCTCCTTGTGCAAACGGCATTCGCGAAGCGATCTGCTCTGCTTTGAATGTCGCGAGGCTGATTGCGCTCTTATCAACATTCTGCATTCTATGCCACATGGCCAATGCATCCTTGAGCCGCTGGTCAGTCATGTTCGCGACTTTCGGATTTCCATCTTTGAACGGAGTCCAACCGGCCATCTGAGCGGGAAGCGTATCGATGTCATATCCCCATGTGAGGTGGATGTTGGCACCGTAGATCTTGTTCGCACCGTCTCCCTTGGTCAATGCTTTGGAAACCTTCTCAAAATCAGCCCATGTCCAGTCATCGGTCGGGTAGGCGACTTTGGCAGCATCAAACATGTCTTTGTTGTAGAATATATAGAATCCGCCCTTCGTATAGGGCAATCCGTATAGTTCATCGTTGATGTACGATGCTTTGATACCATCACCGAATCCATCGAGCAAATCGAATCCGTCTTCAGTGAGATACTTCTCAATCGGCAGGAACATGCCTTCCTTGGCTCGCTTGGTATATTCGATCGAATCCAAGGTGAGTGCCATGTCGACTCGGTCGCCGGCCGCTATCATCGTATCCAGACGCATGATGTAGTCGGTACTTCCGAGATCGACATATTCAACGTCGTACTGTGGGTACTTTGCCTCAAAATCGGCAATGATGCGATCAGCTTTGTTTTCTGCCAGATACCCATAGGCTACCCAAACAATTTTCTCCTTTTCGCCTGTGGCAGCCGGTTCGGCTGCGCCTTGGGCGAACAGCAACCCGGTGGTTGCGATCAACAGAGTGCATACTAGCAGCAGTGTGATTTTTTTCATTTTCTCCTCCCTTTGATCATCCCTTCAAACCTGTAGAAGTGATGTCTTCTATAAAAAATCGTTGCAACGCAACAAATAAGAATAAAATCGGTATGGTCATTGAAACGCTTGCGGCCATGATTGCCGTATAATTGGTACTGAATTCATCGGAGAAGTATTTCAATGCCAATGGAAGCGTATACAGAGTGGTACTTCGGATATACAGTAAAGGACCTTCATAGTTATTCCATGCCCACACGAAATAAAGGAACACGAGAACCGACAGGCCTGCCCGCACCAGAGGCATTGCGATAGTGACAAATATCCGAGGCTGGGATGCACCGTCGATCCGAGCAGAATCGAGCAATTCATCGGGAACTTTCAAAAAATATTGGCGCATCAAAAATGTTCCGAACGGTTGCCCGAGGAAGAACGGAATCCAAAGAGCCGCATGCGAGTTGATCAATCCGAGCCATTTGAAGATCATGAATGTCGGAAGCATGGTTATCTGCGATGGAATCATCATGGTTGCCAATTTCGCAAGGAAAAGGCTATCCCGGCCTATAAACTTTAACTTGGCATATGCATACCCGCCCATCGAACATGAGATTACCGTACCGACCACCGCAAGGAATGTTACCTTCAAACTGTTAATAAAGAATACGCTGAACGGGATTTGACCTTTCCATACCGTTTCATATCCGGAGAAGTTGAGAGTTTTAGGGATCCACTCAATCGGGAATTTAAACATGCTCACCGAATCTTTAAATGAACTCGAAACCATCCAAAGAAAGGGCAATACCATGGTAAATGATACCAAAATCATGAAAACTGTCAGACCGATCTTGCGTACTAGCAATCTTGCTTGATAATTTTTCTCGCTCATCACCGGCCTCCCTAAAAGTCCCGTTTCTTTTCAACGCGGAATCGAATAAGGGTGAACACCATGATGATGATCAGCAACGCCCAACTCATCGCAGAGGCGTATCCCATGCGATTGATTCTGAATGCCGCATAATAGATGTAGTACCCCAGCGTATAGGTGGAGGTCCCCGGCCCTCCTTCGGTGAGAATTTGGATGAGGGACCAGTCTTTGAATACATTCATGACACTCAGGATTGTCAACATGAATGTCGTCGGGGAAAGCAGTGGAATCGTAATCTTGGTAAATTGTTGTACCAATGATGCTCCATCGACCGTGGCAGCTTCATATAATTGCCGTGGGATTGCCTGAAGTGCTGCCAGATACAGGATCGTGTAATATCCTACGGTTTTCCAAATCATCAACAATCCGATGGTGGGTTTCGCCCATAGGGTACTCGAAAGCCATTGGGGCGGATTTGCTATGCCCAATGATCTGAGCATTTGGTTTATCGGACCGGACCGGGGATTGAAGAGAGTAAACCAGATGACTGAGATCGCCACGACACTGGTTACGTTCGGTAAGTACATGATCGTCCGGAATACATTCTTGCCAAAGACTTTGTCGTTGAGAATGAATGCGATAACCATGGCAAAAAAGATGGTGACGGGAACAGTGAGCAAAAACCAGAGGTTGTTCATGACCGAAGCCTGAAACCATTTATCGGTAAACATCTCAAGGTAATTTTCGATTCCGACGAATTTGATATTTTGAAATAATTTTATCAGGCTCCAATCGGTAAAACTCATATAAAATGAAAAGATGATAGAAAAGACGGTAAATACGATAAAACCGAGAAGATTCGGCATGACAAAGAGATACCCGGTGAGATTCTCCATCAGTTTCCGTCTTCGACGAAGAATCCGTTTTTGCTGTTCGATACTAGTTTCGTGCATATAGGTTGACTCCTTATCGAATATGGTTCGCATCGATCCAATCAAGTTCGTGGCCTTCACTCTGATCAAATCCCTGCAACGCTCCTGCCATTGCCAATATGTTTTGCGCGGGTGTTCCTGGCTGGATGCAATGTGTCGGGGTAAACACAAACCCGCCTCCGCTTGCCAATGCATCCAATGTGTGCCGAACATCCCGAACTACTTGTGTCGGATTGGCTGTTTGTAAGAATGCGGTGTCGCATCCGGCACCCCATATCACCAAATCCTTGCCATACTCTTGTTTGATTTTTCTGGGATTCATATTCGCTGCCGATCGTTGTACCGGATGAAGAATTCTCACTCCGGCATCCAATAGGTCATCAAGCAGCGGATATACGGCACCGCAACTGTGATAGATGATATGTTTGCCATAACCGGATATGAAATCAAACAACCTCTTATGATACGGAAAAATCATTTCCCGGTACAGCTGCCGCGATATGATCAGCGAATCCTGCGTTGCGAGATCATCGGTGATGATCACTCCTTCAATGAACGGGCCTATCGCATCAAACAGCATGGCATAACCTTGCATCTGATGCTCCAGGATATGCTCGAAAAAGGTATGGACCAACGGTTTTTCGAGCATCATGTCCATCAATAATTGTTCGAATCCCCGTAGATACCATGCCCGCTCGAATAGCCCGGCTCCGATCTGATCCGAGAATAGGGCGTCATCGGTTGCATGATATGCCCATGACGCTTTCTTTTTCAGTTCGTTCGCCATGCCATTATCGATCAAGGCAGGGAAATGAAGCTTTACTATATCGGAAAGGTCCATATCGACAAGCACATTGCGATCCAGTTCATAATAATAAGAACCCTTTCGTTTCCTCCACGGAACGTTCCATGCATCAACAAACAAATCATCTTCGCCATCCGTATGCCAATACGCATCTGGAATGTGGCGGATGAATCGTGTATCGATGCCCAATAGACGATGGATCGGTTCTTCAATTTCCGCATGGGAACGCAGATAGCAGCGGGTAGGGGTATCGATATTGAGAAATTTCTTCAGTGCGTCGTATGGTTCTTTCTCAATCGCAGAGGACCTGCTCGATTGATCGTATGGAACCCGATCGCTCTCTTTATGGGCAAGGGCAAGGGCAATGCGCTCACGTTTTGTCATATGGGTCTCCCTTGATATGTCTTGGCAGTTTCGATGAATGCCTTCATGTTTTCTTTCGGGGTTTCGATCGAAACTTCGCATCCTGTTCCCAACAGATAACGATACCCTTGCATCATGTCCAGGCATACTTCGGCTTCATGTGCGACTTGGTACGGATGTCCGGATAGCAACAAACCGGATGGATTGATGTTCCCGATGAGACAGCATCGGTTATTCACTATGCGAGCGGCATTGCTGAGGCTTGCAGCATGATCGATGGCGACAATGTCGGCCCCACACTGCGCAAAATCATCAAACACAGCGGTATTATCACCACAGATGTGTAATAAGGATATTGCGTCATAGCGCTTGCAAAGCGGCGCGATTCTGGCAAAGAATTCTTTTTCATACGGCAAGACATACTTTCGATACATCGAGGGTGAAATTACATTTATCGATGCCAACGAATCGGCAAGTTGAACAATAGTGGCCCCTGCTTCCAGCTGGGCTGACGCGAAGTGCACCAACGTTTCCAGTGCCATCGAAAACATGTGGCGTAAGGCTTCGCCGTGATCTTCAACACCGCTGTCCGTTTCCGCGAGCCACATCATCAAACGTTCGATACCGCAAAGATGCCCGGCTACGACAAACGGCCCGGTCCCGCAGCCTCTGATGGCTGCATCCTCGCCGACCATTTCTCTGACCAAACGAATCGCTTCGATATAGGATGGCATCCTTCCTGCGGATCGCGGATCCTGGGCTTCAAGCATAAGTGCTTTTTTATCATCGGTAATCAGCGGTGTGTTCATCAAAGGCATGGCATTCGGCAAATAAAGTACTTGAGCCCCGAAGGCTTCTGCCATGTAGTACGTATCCGATTGAACGACTATGATATCTTGTCCGAAAAGACGCCAGCCATCGAATTGGGCACTGGCCATGGATGCGGCGTCCCGTTGGCAACGCGATAGGTCCGCTCCGGTTTGTCTGATTGCGTAATTACCCATATATGGCGCGGCTACGCTTCGGTCGGTCTTGTGACCTTTCACTGCATTGAGGACTCGATCCCTTCCGGTCATTGAAGTGCTCCCGGCGTACCATACTTCTTCGCCTGATGTATGAAATGCAAAACATTCTTCATCGGTATGCCTTTATGAAATGAATGGTCCGTTGCAAGTATCGCGTTGCCGTCGTACCCCACGATCTCGATTAACTCCTGCAATGCGAAGTCGATATCTTCGGTCTGGTCGGAACACATCGTGGTGGTGGCATCAATATTTCCGACGAGCACCCATTGATCGCCAAAATTTTGTTTCACCGCCTTGATATCCATGCCCGCATGTGATTGAAGATTATTCAACGCATCGATTCCGTCTGTTCCCCATGAAGCGATATCATCAAGAATCGCCATGATATTCCCACATGAGTGAAGGATTACTTTACCTCCGGCTTGTTTCCATGTCTTGCACTGTTTGGCGAATTCAGGCAAGAAAAATGTTCTCAGTTGTTCAGGACTGATTATGGTAGAGCCATTCATTCCCATATCGTTGGCAACATAGAGAGCGTCCACCTTAGATTCGATCAGACGCAAACCGACTTCGGTCCAATAATCTGTTGAAGCTTTCACAAGTTCATGCACTAAATCAGGTTCATCATACAACGCTATCGACAGATCGGTTATCCCGCATGAGATCGAGAGGAAACTGAACGCACTACGAATTCCACCGAACAACGCGATTGGTTTGCCATCATCGGTATCAGAGTGAGCTTCCTTCAGACCTTCAAGGATCGGTTGGATATCCTCTTTTTCGATTCGCTCGGAACGGATACGCTCAAGAAACGTTTCATCCACGGCGCATTCTCTTATAGCCATTCCCAAAGGCCACGATGCATCGTTGACGGTGAAACCCACGTTGAATCTGTCAGTGAATCCAGTTGGACTGCTCCATGTTTTCTTCGGTGGAATCAATGCGGTATAGGAACGAACCGGGACCATGACAGCGTCAAGTCCGAGCCGTTTTGCCAGCAATGTCGTGGGCCGTCCGTCCGACCAAGGATTTTGATACCCGAGGATTCGTTCGAACACCTCGGGATTATTCACCACGTCAAATACCGGAAGCCGATCAGCAATGCTATGTGAGAATGCCGTTAAAATGCGCTCGCGTCCCGATATTCGGTCGATAAGGCCTTTCATACCTACCATGCCTCCCGTTGCATTTCTTCGATGGTTTCCAGTATCGAGGTAGCCATGTACTCAAGTTGTTCATTGACCAATGCGTATATCGATGCATGCGTGATTTGATGAAGAAACAGTTGTTCGGCTACCGGACATGTTTCTTTGATTGCCTCGATTGGGTATCCGAGTCGGCTGAATATCGCTAATCTGTATAGCGGTGTGAAGTGACTTGAAGTAGCGATCCCTCTATCGGCTAATTTTAGTTTTAACGTAGAGATATCGCCTCCAGCTTTCTTCGGGTCGATGTTCAACGTATACAAGTGATAGGTCGGATGGATATCTTTGG
>JAAYIV010000122.1 GCA_012523305.1 Spirochaetales bacterium | reverse complement strand
TGGACACAACGGAACAACTTCAGACCGAAACAGGTGAACACCTCTCTGAAGGGATGAGCATAAAAGAACTTTTGCATATTTTGCGAGTCAGGGTCGGGTGGATTATCGGAGCATTCATCATCGTCATGATAATCGCGGTTTTTTATCTGCAATATGTGACGCCGATGTATGAATCCCAAGTATCGATCTTGGTTGAATCTTTGTCAAAATCATCATCCATCGAAGACTTGCTCACAGGACAAAGTACCACGAAAATATCCACTGAGGTCGAATTGGCCTTGAGCGATAGAAATATTACCGAGGCCTTGGCGATGTTGAATCTTTCGCAATATCGCAATCCTGATGGCGAAAGTTATGAGAATCGCCGCATATTGGGCAATTTGAAGGAACGGGTAACGGTCTCTACGGTGAAAGACACCAATATTGTCAAAATCACCGTTACCGATGCAAATCCACGCTTTGCAGCCGATTTCGCCAATGCCTTGGCTGAAAGCTATAATGAACTCCTCGGTTCCATCGCCAGGAATTCGAAGACGGTCCAAAAAGAATTCATCCAATCGCAAATTCCGATCAATGAAACCAAGTTACAGCAGGCTGCAGACGCACTCGGTGCTTTCAGGGAAGAGAGCAACATCATCCAGCTTTCTGATAAGAGCACGCTTTTATCGGAAAAGATCGCGTATTTCCAGTTGCGAAGAGAGCCGCTGACATTACAGCTCAACGAAGCGATTTACCTCTATGATCAGTTGTTCAAGGCGTTGGAATCCGATTCGGTCCAAACACCGACATATGAAGAACTGTTAACGGATGTGGAGATTAAGGAATTAGCTGCTTCATTGACCGAGAAATACCGCGAGCTGGTACTTTATGAAGCGATAAAGAATGGTGATAATTCTTCAACTCCGCGACAATTTGTGTTGGACAGTTCGATTTCACAGACTAGCAAGGCTCTTCTTGACCGTTTCAGCATATTGATCTTACAAGCCCAACAGGATAGGTCCGATGCGATCACCAATATCAATCGCTTCGACTTGGCTAAAGCCGCCCAGCAACGGCTTGTCACCTCAGTTGAGATAGAAGTACTCACCATCGTCGAAGATTCGTATAGCATCGAGCTTTCTCAGCTTCCGGTGTTGGAACGCCGCCTGGTCGATTTGCAACGCGAAGTACAAGTGTACGAGACATTGCGGTTGCGACTGCTTGAGTTGCTCGAAGAAATGAAAATAGCCGAAGCTGCGATTTCCCGGAGCGTCACCGTCGTGGATGTGGCAAAAGTGGCGGTACAACCGGTGAGTCCCAACAAGATGCTCATCATGGCCGTGGCATTATTGCTTGGCGTTGCCTTGGGGATCTTATTGGCATTATTCGTTGAAATGCTCGACATAACGATCAAGGATGAGGGGACGATCAAACGTATTATCGGTTCAAGTTTGCCGATCCTTGGTTGGATTCCGTTAATGAATTTCGATCAGAAGCTTGATATTCCGGAACTCACCGTAATAAACAAACCCCTCTCATTCGAAGCCGAACGGTACAAACTGATCGCGAGTAACATTTCCTATGGAACGCTTCGCAAGACTCACCAGGTGTTCAGCATCACAAGTCCCGGGATGGGAGAAGGAAAAACCAGCGCGATTGCAAATATCGGAACGGCATTGGCGCAAAACGGTATGAAAATTCTTTTGGTGGACGGAGATTTGCGCTTGCCTCAGCTGGAAACCTTCTTTGATTTGAAGAAATCTCGGCATGGGCTGGTCGATGTCATCTGGGGCAAACGCTCACCGGAAGAAGTGATCATTCAACCGATAAGCGAGGTTCCTTCGCTACACATCATGCCCCCGGGATTGTTGCCGCCGCTACCCTCGGCCGTATTCAATTCGGCTCCATACGCTTCGTTGCTGCAGTACCTGGCCAAACGCTATGATTATATCTTGATTGACACGCCTCCGTTGGCATTCGCATCGGAATTGATGGCCATCGCCAAACATGCCGATGGTTTGGTCATCAATATTCGGGCGGGGGTCACGACAAAAGGCGCGCTGCGCGAATTGTTGGACAACCTCACGTTGGGGAACATCAATGTTTTGGGGATAATCTTCAACGGAGTGATCGAAAACCGATCAGGCGGTCATTACACAGGTGGTAGATATTACGCATACAAAGACAATTATTACGCAAAGCGCTACTATCAAGGTAGAGAAGGAACCCCTACCACTGGGTCTACCAAAGGCCATCGCTATCCACAAAGAAGGGAAAATGCGGTGAGAGGCGGGTATCGGGCCAATTTCCTACGAGACCTCAAGCGTCGTGAAAAAGCAAGAGGAGAAGGCAGGCGGGCTCCGATGTATCCGTTCATCCTTCAAAGTGATCCGTTTCAATCTCAGAGTAAGCAACCCGGTGTCCAACAAACGGCAACCAATCGAAAAATCGAAGGAAAGGAAGATTTGTTGGCAACCATCGAAAATGATCCGAAAGCGAGGGGAAGACAGTAGACAGCCAATACTACTTCTGTTATTGTGTCGAAGAAAGAATTATCGGGGGGGGGGTACGGTATGGGCTATAAAACACATGGTGGATGCACAATCGGTGGTACCCGTGTTTCCCAAACGTGTTCCCAATCCAAAGATGCAGGTCGTTGACCTGCTTTTTTTTCGCCCTGAAAGGAGAAATATGAATGGCTAACGTATTCGTTTCAAGATCATTGGCGGTGATTGACGATCTTACAATCGAAGAGCGCGTGTATCTGTTCGAACAGACTCGTGCCCTTAAAAAGGCTATCGCGACACAAGATGAACAAACATTGCGACACTTTAGGATCAACGATTCAGATTTTGGAATTTACGAAGTATTCCTCGAAGACAGCACGCGGACCAAAGAGTCATTCAGGAATGCCGCGAAGTTCCACAGAGCAAAAGTGAGTGACCTAGCCGCGGAGTCTTCTTCTTTCAATAAAGGGGAAAGCTACGCCGATACGTTCAATACCCTTGCCGGGTACGGCAATAGCGTGTTCATCGTTCGCAGTAAGCTGGAAGGCGTATGCAGATGGTTGGAAGATGAAGCTGTAGAATTTGCCCGGCGCAACAGTTTGTGGAGAAAACCTGCTTTTATCAATGCCGGAGACGGTAAACACGAACACCCTACCCAGGAACTCCTCGATGAGTTCACATTCCTGGAAGACAACGCTTGGTCGACAGAATCAATCCATCTTGCGCTGGTCGGGGATTTGTACCATGGACGGACGGTACACTCCAAAGTTGACGGGCTGAGAATTTTCAAGAACGTGAAAGTCGATCTCATCGCTCCTGTCGAATTGGCGATGCCCGAATCGTACGTGACCAAGATGAAAGAAAATAAGTATAGCGTGCGGATTTTCAATTCGATCGAGGAATACCTCAAGCAACATGATATCGCCCCAAAATGGTACTTTACACGGCCTCAGCTCGAACGTATGGGCGAACGAATCCTCGCTCGCCAAGAAGAGTTGCGCCAGACGGTGACATTTTGCAAGGAGTTTGTCAGTAAGTTGCCGCAAGGAACAAAGTTCTACCATCCGCTTCCGCGCCATAGGGTGCATCCGACGATTCCTACATTCCTCGATGACACCGAACTGAACGGATGGGAACGCCAATCGATCAACGGCATGTATGTAAGAATCGTGCTGCTCGCGTTGATCGCAGGAAAAATCGGGGATGATTTCATCCCGACCGAGCCTGTCAAGGTCCGAAACGACGAAGAATACATCATCAAAGTAGATACGCGGAACAAAAAGCCCGATCCTGCCAAAGACCAATACTCAGAGGGAGTGCGCCCGATTCGCGATGGAATCGTAATCGACCATATCGGTCGCAAAGATGATCCTGCGACGATCAGGAAACAGATGGCTCAGATTACCAAAGTGCTTAAGTTAGATGATTGTCGGGGAGGAGAATGGGTCTCGACTTCAACGCAGGACACCGCTATCTATAAGGGCATCATTTTCAGACCGCAGGTAAAAGAACTTTGCAGGAAAGATTTGAAGCGTCTGGCTGCGGTTGCTGCCGGATGTACGCTCAATATCATCAGCGAAGGACAGGTTATTGCCAAATACCGGACACATTTGCCGCCACGCATCTACAACTTTGATGATTTGTCGTGTAATAATGAAGCATGTATCAGTCATCCGGCTCAATCTGAAGGAGCCCCTGCAAAATTTATTCGCACGCCAGATAATCGCTATGCTTGCGAATATTGTGGTAGACTGCATACATACAAAGAAATCTGGACGTGAGGAGGACACCCCATATGCCCGCCAAGACAATCGACGATGTAACATCCTATTACGGACCGCTATTGGCTAAAGGAGCGTTGTTGTTACAGGCGATCCGGCTCTCACCTACCGAACCTTTCGAATGGGCTTCGGGATATCGGATGCCGATTTACAATGATAACCGCAGGTTCCTGGCCCGCCCCGAAAGCCGATCGCTGATTTCCGAAGCATTCGAAGCAACCTTGGAGGCTTTGAAATTCGAACCCGATGGGATAGCAGGTACTTCGACCGCGGGAATTCCCCATGCCACTACTTTGGCCGACCGCCTTGCCCTGCCGCTGTCCTATGTGCGTTCCTCCGGTAAGGATCACGGACTTCACAACCTCATCGAAGGCTTGGGTGAAGATAAATCGTACAACGGACAACAGATTTTGTTAATCGAGGATTTGATTTCAACCGGAGGAAGTTCGGCGAAAGCAGTTCAGGCGATTATCGCGGCTGACGGGGTGGTTCCATACTGCCTGGCCATTTTCAGTTACGGGATGCCCGCTTCTTTGGCGACATTCGCGGCGATAACGCCGAATTGTACTCCGATCGCATTGCTTGATTATGAAACAATGGTCAAAGTTGCTCTTGAAGCTGGATATATCAATGAAGAGGGCGCGGCATTGTTAGCCGAATGGAGAACTGATCCTTTTGGATGGGGTAGTGCCCATGGCTTCCCGCCGAATTCAAAATAAGAGGAGTCGATTCATGCCAGAAACAGCAAATTCTTCCATTTCCTACATAGAAATGCTGCGCACCAGTGCGAGAAGGGTGGGCAATTGCACCTGTATGGGTCTCGATCCGATCATAGAGGTCCTTCCTGAATCGCAAAAAGATATTCGTTCTCGATTGACTTCCTTTTTCGAATCATTGTTTAAAGCGATGATTTCAAGAGGATTGCGCCCGGCAGCCTTCAAACCCAATATCGGTTATTATGCAGTGCTTGACCGCCCCCGAGAACATGTGTTCGATGGGTCTCTGGCTTTGGCCGATATCTTTGGCATGCTCAGAGCCTTGTTCCCGAACATTCCTGTGATTCTCGATTCCAAACGAGGTGACATCGCTCGTTCGAGCGAGAATTATGCTAAAGAGGCATTTGATTGTTGGAACGCCGATGCAATCACGATCAGCCCGTTCATGGGAAGCGATTCGGTGGGTCCGTTCGAAAAGGCAAACGACGGGAAGCGAGGAGTGTATGTGCTTACCAGAACGAGTAACCCCGGAGCGCGTGATGTGCAGGGGCTACCGACAGTCGATCCGGTCGATGAAAAAGACATCTATCCGCTTCACAAGGCGGTAGCGATTCTCGTCTCCTCGTGGGCAAACGACAGACCCGGAACGGGTGCGGTGGTAGGGGCTACGAGTATTCGTGAGCTTGGTGAAATCGCTGCGTGGTTCTCACAAAAAGAGATTCCGATGTTGATCCCGGGCGTAGGTGCCCAAGGAGCAACCGCTCCGATTACGATGGAAGTGTTGCAGACTGCCGGGTATGAATTGCCCCTGGCTCGCATCAACAGTTCGAGCGCGCTCACGCATCCGTGGAAGACCGGTCCCGCCCCCTCCGATCATATCGATCGTTGTTTGCACAATATTGACAGGATGCTCAGGGAGACGGCACTGTGATCGGTGCTCAACACGTGTTATCCATACTCAGGCATGCGGGTAAAAAAACTCTTGAACACAAGCGAACACCGATGCTGGCCACCGTGTCGGGTGTTGTCACGACTAAACCGGCATTGATTGCCTATGTCGATCGTACTATTCCCCAATTTGAGATCATCACTACCAAAAGTTTTCAGGTCAAATATAATCCGGGGAACCGTGAGCCGATCATCTGTGAGATGGAAATCGGTTCGTTCGGCAATTCGGTCGGATTGCGCAACTGCGGAATGGATGAAGCGCTCGATGAAATAACCTTGCTTAGGAAAAAGGGAATCAGGGCCCTGCTCAACGTTTCGATTTCAGGTTCAAGCGCAGAAGATTTCATACTTCTCGCCATAGCCTTCCACGAAGTTGCCGATATCCTCGAGTTAAATTTCTCCTGTCCCCATGCTGCTGCCGGTTATGGTTCTTCGATCGGTTGTGATCCCTCGATCACTGCCATGTACGTCAAGGCGATCAAAGAGGCGTTGCCTGCTTGCAAGGCCCTGATTTTTCCTAAACTCACACCTAACGTGGATGATATCGGCTTGATTGCCAGATCAGCGATAGAAGCGGGTGCCGACGGATTGGTGGCAATCAACACGGTCGGTCCGGTAATCCATAAGGAGCATCATAGCGGGAAACCGATATTGCAAAACGCCCTGGGCGGTAAAGGCGGCAAGAGCGGACGCTGGGTGCTTCAAGATGCCTTGCGATCCGTCGCTCGCATCCGAGAAGCCGTCGGGCCTGATATCCCGATCATCGGGATGGGAGGGGTGAGTACCGGTAGCGATATCGTAGCTATGCTCGAGCACGGTGCCGATGTGGTCGGTATCGGCAGTGCCTTCGGCAAGGTAATGCAAAAGCATTGGGCTGATTATACTGCGGATCTTGTCGATGATGCTCAGCACATCCTCAACGGTGGCACTGATCCCCAGAATGCCTCTAATTGGTATAACGCAACATTATCGATGTCCTATGAACCACACAAGGTCATTGATATGGTAATGCATGATAACGATACGGCTATCATTACCTTGGATGGTGCCAAACCGTTCGAAGCGGGCCAATTCGTGTTTCTCTGGATACCCGGAGTTGGAGAAAAACCGTTTTCGATTGCCATCGATGATCCGTTGACCTTCGTGGTGAAAAGGAAAGGAGCGTTCACAGACGCACTACTCGATCTTAAAACCGGTGATGACATCTATGTCAGAGGATTGTATGGTGCAGCAGTGGAAACTCCCGTAACCAAACATGCTGTGCTTATCGCAGGTGGGACTGGAGTAGCGGTTCTTCCCGCATTAGCCAGGAGTTTGTATGAAAAGAAGACTGATATTGATATGTTCATCGGTACCTCCGCGATAGTTGGTGAAGAAAAAAAAGGTATCTTGGAAGAGCATCTCGAACATTACGGAACCGTTACGGTGATAGCCGATGATGGGATTGTTGCCCGGGTATTGCAACATGTATCGCTCTCGTTCAAGCCAATAGATTCAACAGCCGTCTATATCGTAGGACCTGAAAAGTTCATGGCCAAAGCAGCTCATCTGGCACGCAAGGCGGGAATAGGGGAGAAGAACATATTGTTGTCGATGGAGCTGTCCACCATGTGTGGTATCGGGATGTGCGGCGAATGTGTCTGCGGTGAGCGCCTTACCTGTCAATGGGGAACGTTTGTCTCCTATGACTATTTGGAGCGGGAGGCTCCGCATCTGTTGTGATAGATGTTCATGTTCATTTTCGTGATGGAAGTCAATCAGCTAAGGAAACAATCTTGCACGGAATGCAGATAGGTGCGTTGTGTGGCATCCGAGCGTTCTTTGACATGCCTAACTGTGACCCTCCGTTGATTGACGGGCATGCGATAAAAGAACGCATCGAACTGGGGCAGAAGTATGCTGATCGCATAAGCAAACAGATCGGCCATCCCCTATTCTACGGAGTATACGGAGGTGTTACCGCAGAGCCGATGCAACTCGAGCACATAGTGCAAGCCTATCGGACGCATGCTCCCGGCATGGTTGCTCTTAAGATGTTTGCCGGTCATTCAACGGGAAACATGGGGCTTGTTGATCCCGCTGACCAACGGAACGTGTTTGACAATCTCGCTTTATCAGGTTACGAAGGAGTGTTGGCCGTCCACTGCGAGAAAGAGACGCTGTTACATCCCGAACTGTGGGATCCGATGAGGCCTTGGACACATAGCATATCGCGAGGTAGTGAGGCCGAGCTGGTTTCCGTAACCGAACAGGTAGAACATGTTCTGTCTTCCGGTTTCAAAGGAACGCTGCATATCTGTCATATCAGTACGCAAGGGGCCTTGGAAGTTGTTCGACAGGCGAAACAGTCGGGTGTCGAGATTACCTGCGGTGCGACAGCCCATCATGCGTTGCTCGATTGTTCAGCTGCCGGCCAGAATTGGAATTTGTTGAAGATGAATCCTCCGTTACGTTCTCATACCGATCGCGATGCCATATTCCAAGGTCTTTTGGATGGCGATATTGATTGGATCGAAAGCGATCACGCACCGCATACGATTCCAGATAAAATTGCGGGAGCTAGCGGGATTCCGGGTTTCGCCGGGACATTACTGTTGATCAAAGCCTTACGAGATCACCATATTGATGACAAACGGTTGGTAGCGTTGTGTCAAAAACGTGCGGCAACGGTTTTTCACATCGATATCCAACCAGAACACGTTGTGTCGGATAAAGAGATTACCGAGTTGTTACCGTTGATCCGGGCAAGTTATCCGTGGGATCCTTTTGAATTTATCCGATAACCTTATTGTTTTCCCAATGTGATGAAACGTTCCACATCGATACAGAATACTATGCCGGAACCTGGTTCTTTCAGACATTCCACCGACCTGACAGCTTCCAATATCCTGTCGCTGTTATCTTCATCGGCCACGATAAGCAACATTTCTTTTTCAGGAACAAGATTGATTCCAAAGAATTTCACGTCTTCTTCTTTCCCCGTACCACGGGCAGTCAGGATCGTTCCTCCGGTTGCTCCCGCTCTTCTGGCAGCTTCCATCGCATCTTCGGCATACCCTTTGTTGATGATAAGGACTATGAGCGTATGATCGGGTTTTTCCATGGTAGGGCTCCTTTGTTGTTCCGGTAACACAAAGCTACCCGGAACGACATGTTTGAGGATATGGGGTACATCGATGAGCATGCAAATTCCAGCCTTGCGCTTCTCCTGCAATTTACAATGCC
>JAAYIV010000021.1 GCA_012523305.1 Spirochaetales bacterium | reverse complement strand
ATTTCGCTATTGCTTCTTCCCTCCCACACCTCGCGGTGTGAGACTTGCAAGTCGCTATCGGGTTCGTCGGCAACTACGCCCCTTGGGAATTTCACCCAAGAATGATGACATGCCCGTCATACTAAAAAATGGGATTATGAAAATCCCATTCCTACATACGAGCAAAGTAGTTTTATTCAGATACTACTGTATCAACTTCACTATCATCACTTTTTTGCGGATCTGTTGCGGGTGGAACTTGACTGTCGATATCCCCATGGGTCAGCGGTTGTATGCCCTTCATTTTCACTTCGACTTCATACCCTTTCGAATTTAGGTATTGCAAGATTTCTTCCAAAGTGAAATTCTCGAGTAATTGACTGGCTGAAAGATTTTCAGTAGCTCGAACCTGTATCACCGAACCAGTCGCTGGAACGGAAACTTGTGGGATAATCTCACCAGGTTGTTCGATAGCCTGATTTCCCACTAATAGAGCTACAGTAAGGATGACTACAAATGCAGCCGCACTCGCCATCGCCATCGGAACAGTCACACGAAAGCTGCGATTCATGAATTTAAACGCTCGTCTTTTGTTAATGTGATTATTTTCTATGAATTTAAGCACTTTTTCACGATGAGGCGTGATTTCATCGTCAGTGAGTTTAACTTGTGATAGCCTCTGGTGTAGTTCCTTCAGCTGGTCAAGTCTTGCACTGCATGCGACACAATAGCGCAAATGTTCAATAACCTGAGTATTCCATGGTTCAGCTAATTCACCGTCAAGATAGGTGTTAAGTATTTGGTCATCAAGACACATGCATCTCCTCCCGGTCAAGCATCGATTCCATGATTTTTCTTGCTCGATGTACCCTGACCTTAACATTACTTTCGGAAATGCGAAGGATTTGCGCAATCTGCTTATAATTCAAATCGGCATATTCCTTCAACACCAGCACGGCTTTCAGTTTCTCAGGAAGCTTCTCCACAGCTTCACGTACCAATAATCTCGTTTCATTTCCCAATAATGATTGTTCACCATTGGGGGCAGCTGTTGAGGGAATCTTTTTCAATCGTTCGACAGTCGCCTGTTCCCTCGCTTTCCGTTTGATGATATTGATTGACATGTTTTTAGTAACCCGTATCAACCAATATTTTGCTTCATCAACCGAACGAAATACAATTGCTTTTTCATAAAACCGTATGAACGCTTCCTGGCAGATATCTTCGGAGACGTCCATATTATAGGTGATGTGATACGCTACTCTCATCACCACGGGGAAGACCTGCTCGTACACAAGCCTGAACGCCTTGCCTTCGCTGCTGTTTATTTCCATACGCTTAACAACTCATTTATGCATTTGGTTACAAATTCGCACCACAATCGAATTTTCAGGAGTATCTTTCAATTGGTACCCAGCTTTTTCCACTATAGCACGCAACTGGTCGGCACGGGCATAATTCTTCTGAACTTTTGCGATTCTGCGTTCTTCTACCAAATCCAAAATTTCTTGCGGAATCTCATCTTCATCTGTATCAATAGAGATATTTTTCAGCCCCAGTGAAAGTATGCTATCCATCCTCAACGCACCGGCGAGTTTCTCGGTCGCGGCCAATTCAGGATCTTTCAGCATGCTCCATAATTCAGCCAATGCTCGAGGAGCATTCATATCTTGCGCCATATGGTTTTCAAATAATTGTACATATTTTTCTGCAGCGCCAAGGTTCTTGATATTCTGATCTTTGGTTTCTTTTCGAAGCGATACGATTCGTTGAAAAAGGTTCAATCGAGCATTTCGTGCACTTTGCATCGAATCCCAAGAAAATTGTAGCTGAGACCTATAGTGCCCACCCAAACAAAAATAGCGGTAATCCACAGGATCAAACCCTTTCTCTTTTAATAATTGAAGAGTAAGGAAACTCCCTTTTGATTTTGACATCTTCCCCGTATCGTTAATTAAGAATTCTCCGTGAACCCAATAGCTCACCCATTGCTTGCCTGTCGCGGCCTCGCTTTGAGCGATTTCGTTCGTATGGTGCACGGGAATGTGATCTATTCCCCCACAATGAATATCAAATGACTCCCCGAGATATTTCATGCTCATCGCCGAACACTCGATATGCCATCCTGGATATCCGATTCCCCAGGGTGAATCCCAAAGCATTGCTTGACGTTCGAATTTCGAGTTAGTAAACCACAACACGAAATCTTTTGGATTCCTTTTATTCGGATCAACGTTGATGCGAGCACCCGATCGCAGATCTTCGAGATTCAACTTTGCCAGATTGCCATATTGCGGAAAAGTGTCGATGCTGAAATAGACGTTACCTCCGGCAAAATAAGTATGCCCGTTTTTCTCTAAACGTTTGATCAATTCGATCATATCACCGATATGTTCAGTTGCATGGCACGTCACGGTAGGCCTGGCTATATTCAATTCATCGATATCCTTAAAAAATGCATCGGTATAAAATCTAGCAATCTCATAGACATCCTTGCCCATCTCTTGAGAAGATTTCACCATTTTATCGATACCATCGTCAGCATCGTCGGTAAGGTGTCCGACATCGGTTACATTCATTACATGTTCCACGCGATATCCGGCATATTCCAATGTCTTTCGTAAAATATCCTCAAACACATAGGTCCTCAGATTCCCTATGTGTGCAAAATTATAGACTGTCGGCCCACAACAATACATTCTCACAGTATCTGCTGAAAGTGGTTCAAATTGTTCGATTGACCGTGACATCGTATTGAAAATGGAAACTTTCATTATGGCTCCTTGGTTAGATGGACCCCGAACGGATTGTCCGCCGGAGTTTTTTCATGTAGTATGCCCTTGTGAGTACCACAATAAGGAATGCACATGAAAAAATCAATACGACGAGGTTTTTGACACATGATGTCAGCCTGAAACCTTTCTGTTCATTTCATACCGGAGGATCTGCCGATATATTCGGTACTCCTTCGAATTTGCACGAATTACGCATGCTTATCGCTTATGCCCGTGAAAACGATCTGCCCATCACGGTCTTAGGGGGAGGGACCAATGTCTTGATTTCCGATAAGGGAATAAAAGGCTTGACTATCCACACAGCACATTTGAAAAATTTCCATATCAGGGGAACGCTGCTCTGCGCACAAGCAGGATGTTCTATTGATAGGATAATCCAAGGATCGATCGAACATGCTTTAAGCGGAATGGAATTACTTGGAGGACTTCCCGGAACAATCGGAGGAGCGGTCCGCGGGAATGCCGGTGTTCATCAGGTCCATATCGGAGATTTGGTGGAATGGGTCGATTATCTGGATCATAGCGGAAATCTCATGCGTACCCATAAAGAAGAATTGGATTTTTCGTACAAACATTCCTTTTTTTCAGAAACGACCGGAATCATTTATGAAGTAGCCTTCCGATTGATACCCAATAAAGCAACTTCGGAAGCCATGCGTCTAAAGGAACAAAGTAGGAAAGAACGGTTGGATGCGGGACAGTACGCTTTTGCGTCAGCAGGTTGCATATTTAAAAATCCAGAAGGATTATCGGCAGGTGCGATGATTGAAAAAATTGGGTTGAAACAAAAAAATGTGAATGGTGCGATGGTTAGTCCGTTCCATGCTAACTTCATTGTGAATCAAACAGGATCGGCTTCCAGTAACGATGTCCGTTCTTTAGCGCAAGAAGTGGCGACTCAGGTAAAAAAACAATTGGACATCGACCTTGAATATGAAGTGCAATTCATGGGCGATTGGTCAGACTGATCGTAAGCTTACGGGATGAATCGAACGAAACCTTCATGTCGAAACCTGCTGTCGTTACCTCCCATTCAATCGAAGCTTCGATCTTATTTTTACCAATATTCACCGTTATCGAAGACAGGTTGTCGGCATATGGTATGCGATCGACTTCTACGTCAATGCTAATGTTTCGAACACCTTTTTGGTTCCAAGGGATGTGAGCACGGATCAATATGTCGGTAGGAGTGAATGAGAACGTACCTGCTATCGAAAGCTTTTCCTGATGATTTTTATTTCCCTTTTCATTCAAGGATATTTCGGAATTCAACGAAAAGGTCATCGGACATATTGAATTCTCAAAACTAATATCAGAGGATGTTTTCAGACTTCTCTTTTGGTATTGTCCTGCAAACGGGCCTTTGAACCATACACTCATCATTATCGACGTACAAAAAGCATGTTGCGTAATCGTACAAACTTGCTTTGTCGATAATCGTTCATGAAGAGATGACTGTAATGATAACTCAAAATTATTCTTGGAATTGATCCATCGAATTATTTCATAGCGCATCGAACCTAATATTCCGCGAATTGCACAACGAGTCGACATGCCATAACCATATCCTGGTGATAGGTTCCACCTACAAGTTCCAGCGATACCAAACCATTCATTGATTTCTGAGGTATCCCAAAAAACTTCTACAACCGCTGATTCTTCAAGTGGCATGGCATACCACGGAATCAAAGGCTCTGTGTGCGTAACATGGTTTTTAACCATATGATACGCAGAAAATGCCATGGTGTTTCCTCCCAGAACAATTCCGCATCCCGAAACTCCCATAGTTCTCGTAAGCGGGATAAACACGAACGGCTGGATCGAAACATCAACATTTTTCGGTGTGTAAGTACAGACGATTCCTTCAAAAGCGACCGTCGAATTTGATGATGCACCGGCGAGCCCAGGAACATAACGGTTCATGTTTTTTGCAGGCAACCTGGGTGTTTCGATAGGATCGATGACAACTGAAAGCATGTTGGAGGTATCCAGGTTTCCCAATGATAAGGTAAGATATTCATGTATTATTGTTCGAACCCTCCCTTTCATTTCGATTTCAATTCGATTAGCGGGGAGCAGATCGCTACTTGAGATTGATGTTACCAATGTTGTGTTCAACAAAATCCCATGCAAAGAAATGAAATCCTTCTCCAATTCCCAGGTCAATGTGTTGCTATCAGTCTTCAATCGCATGCCAAATCCAATTGAATCTTTTGCGCGTATGCAATGCGGATTGATGATGATTGATAGTAATAGGATCAAAATAATGTTAAAATTTTTACGTCGGCCCATACTTTAAAACACGCTTGCAACATTTGGAGTGATTCATTCGGTTTGGTTTATTGATTTTTTCTTTTCAGCATGTCATGATAACATTTGGTTATTATTTTAAATCATTTACATTTTGTGGTTCTTAGGAGGTTTTGATGGTAATTCTCACATTAAATTGCGGCAGCTCTTCCGCAAAGTATCAGGTGTATGATTGGAACAAGAAAGCGGTACTTGCCGTAGGAGTGGTTGAAAGAATCGGACTCGACTATTCATTGATAGAACATAAAGCTGTCGGCAAACAAGAATTCCATGACAAATCTCCTTGTCCTACTCACAAAGAAGCAATAGAACTAATCATTAAACTGTTACTTGATAAAGAACTCGGAGTAATCGCAAATGTGAAGGAAATCGGAGCGGTCGGACACCGTGTATTGCATGGTGGCGAGCTTTTTAAAAAATCGGCCCTGGTCGATGATGATGTAGTGATAAAGTTAAAAGAATTGATTCCATTGGGGCCGCTTCACATGCCTGCCAACATAATGGGTATTGAAGCCGCGAGAAAAGTCATGCCAGATATTCCCCACGCGATTGTTATGGACACAGCCTGGCACCAAACAATGCCAGCCAGTGCATTCATGTATGCCGTTCCTTATGAATGGTATACGACATACAATGTTCGACGGTATGGTTTCCATGGAACGAGTTTTATCTATACTGCGAAACGAGCTTCGGTATTGCTGGGCAGAGAGCCTAAGGATACCAATCTGATTATCTGTCATATCGGTAACGGGGCTTCGGTAAGTGCGGTCAGAAATGGTGTGTGTGTCGATACTTCAATGGGACTGACACCCCTTGAAGGTCTCGTTATGGGAACGAGAAGCGGGGATCTGGATCCTGCAATCCTACCGTTCATTATGAACAGGACTGGTTTGTCTCCGAAAGAGATGGATACCACGTTGAACAAAAAAAGCGGATTGATGGGCATTTGCGGAATGTCCGACAGACGCGACGTCTTGAAATCATCGCTTGAAGGAAACGAACGAGCTCAATTGGCAATCGACATGGAATGTCATCGCTTGAAAAAATACATCGGTGCTTACAGCGCTTTGTTGGGAAAAGTCGATGCATTGGTGTTCACAGCCGGAGTCGGAGAAATGGCTCCCCATATCAGATTGGGTTCTGCAAAAGGTTTGGATAACATCGGAATCAAGCTAGATCTTGAAAAGAACAGACTCGCCCAATGCAGAAATGCAGAACTGGCAATCAATACGGATGATTCACCTGTTAAAATTTTCGTTATCCCGACTGATGAAGAACTCGTAATGACCGAAGATGCATATGCATTGGTACATGGAACTTATGATGTTCACATCAATTTTACTTATTCTTTCCAACATAAGGATTACGTTAACAAGGCAAGAGAAGAAGGATTGACAGCTGATTTGGCTAAACGACCAGAATTGATTCCGCTCATCGCTCGCCCCTTATGATTTTTGCATCTTGATAAACAAACAGCAGCCGATGGCTGCTGTTTTACTATTATTGTTTTGCCTCTTGTTCCAACAGGTTTACGAATTTTAAAACCATGCGTACCGAATTTTGGATCCCTATCAAACCTGAATTTATAGTCAGATCATAAAACGAAGCAATTCCCCACGTACCTGCAGCATAATAATCATGGTACTTCTTGCGTTCACGGTCATACTTCGAAATCCGTGACATCGCATCTTCCTTGCTGATCTTTTCATATTCGGCGATCCGTTCGGCCCGAAACGATTCATCGGCATGAATGAATACCGAGATATGGTTATGATTTTCTTTCAGGATGTAGTCGGAACAACGGCCGACAATCACGCAAGGACCTTCTGCAGCTAGTTGTTTGATGATTTCATATTGGGTCAAGAATAATGTGTCGCTCAGTGGCATATTGTAGATTGCGGTTGAGGCATGTCCTAACGTTGAAATTCCCGATGGCATCGTATAAAGAAACCGGTTTGCTGCTTTTTCATCCAGATTCTCAAGTACTTTTTCACTCATACCGCTCTTTTCGGCAGCCAATCGAATTAGTGCGCTATCATAGAATGGAATGCTCAGCTGGGCGGCCACTTCTCTCCCGATTTCTCTACCGCCACTTCCAAATTGTCTGCTGATCGAGATTACTGTATGGATTCCCATGTGCACCTCCTTGTCGGACTTTTCTTCTTCATTGTACCGCGAATTGTGCTGTCAAGAAAGTCTTATTCATTCATCAAGCAAGTTAGAAGTAGGGAATTTTGGTTCGCTTGTAGTATGTAATCCAAGTTTTCTCAATCCATTCGCATCACCGACCGACGGCAAGTGCGTCATATGGACTTCACATCCACGGAGTAACGGAAGCTTATCAAGCGCGGTCTGGGCAGAAGGATTTACAGCAGCCGACATCGCAAGACATATGAGCGTTTCATCCAAATCAAGGCTGACACGTCTTCCGTTAAGCACATCGCGTTTCATTCTGCGAATCGATTCGATCGTATTCTTTGGAATCAAATCGATCGCTTTCGGAATTCCTGCAAGAAATTTGGTTGCGTTGAGGATCAACGCTGACGAGGCATGAAGAATGTCCGAGTTGGAACCGGTGATGATGCTGCCGTCTGACAATTCAATCGCAGCGGCGCAGACAATACCATCATGGCCCTTTCCTTTCGAGACAGCATTCTTCAAGGCCTCTTCCGCCGCAGGCACGGTCTTTCGCATCAACGTATTGAGATGGAGATTATCCATCATGATCCGAATCCTGTTCACCGCTTCAAGTGTCCCGATTCCCTGAGCATAATCGCATGCCGAAGTATAATATCTGCGAATAATCTCCTGATAGGCGGCATGTCTGACAGCTTCATCGTCGATTATTCCGAATCCACAACGGTTCACTCCCATGTCAGTCGGTGATTTATAGAACGACGGCTCTTTGGTGATGCTCTCAATGATCCTTTTCAGGAGAGGAAATGCTTCCATGTCTCGAGAATAATTGACCGCCTGCATACCGTAGGCTGTTAAATGGAAGTGATCTATTTGGTTGATATCACCGATATCTGCGGTTGCCGCTTCATAAGCGACATTCACCGGATGGTCAATCGGAAGATTCCAGATGGGAAATGTTTCGAACTTGGCATAACCGCTTCGCTTTCCTGCTGTATAATCATGGTATAACTGGGAAAGACACGTTGCTAGCTTGCCGCTTCCAGGCCCAGGGGCCGTGACAAGCACCAGCGGTCTGTCAGTCTCAATGTATGGATTTTCACCATATCCTTCATCGCTGACTATCAGCTCAACATTTGAAGGATATCCACTGGTCGCTTTATGGGTATAGACTTTTATTCCTCTCCGATTCAATCGATTGATGAACAATATCGCACTGGGTTGCCCTGAAAAACGAGTCACCACTACTTTGTTGACCACGATTCCCCAATCGGCGAAATCATCGATCATCTTGAACACATCGGTATCATAGGTGATGCCAAAATCACTCCGGACTTTTCTACGTTCGATGTCATTTGCATAAATACAGATAATCACATCGATTTTGTCTTTTAGTGTTTTGAATACCTTCATCTTTACATTCGGGTCAAACCCCGGAAGTACGCGGGAGGCATGGTAATCATAAAGTAATTTACCTCCGCATTCCAGATAAAGCTTACCGTTGCACTTATTCATCCTTTCAATTATTGCCTCGGTTTGTTGCTGTAAATAACTGTCGTTGTCGAATCCCACAAGTTGTGCACCGGACATTAACTTTTCCTCATATTTCATTCTTTAAAAAGAATCGATGCTGCGACCGTCTCTTTCGTAGCCCGCCCCGCCAAAGCTTCCACGATTGCCAAAGAAAACTCCAATGCGCAACCGGCAGCCCTCGCAGTGATTACATTCCCGTCCACACAAACCCGTTCCGTTCCAAACGTAAAATTCGGGCAATGTTCTTCCATTCCGGGATAACAAACAGCTTTATGGCCTTCTAGCAATCCGGTCGGATACAGAACTACGGCCGGCGATGCACATATCGCAGCTACAATCGCACCATTGTTGGCGATAATCAGCATTTTCTCATTAACATCCCAAGAAGCAGCAAGATTTTTCGCTCCGACTCCACCGCCCGGTAACACTATCGCATCGTAATCGGTACCCGCATCTTCTATGAGAAGGTCACAGCTTACTTTGATACCGTGGCTGCCTTCGATGGTATTTGATCCGACTCCGGCCATAGTCACATCGATTCCTGCCCTACGCAAAATATCAACCGGGACAAGCGCTTCGATTTCTTCGAATCCTTCGGCAAATACGACCAATACGTGTTTATTAGTTTTCTGATCGTTCATACATGCTCCTACTAATCATTTTCTCCGAGAACAAGCGATCGATACGCGTTGCGAATCACCGCTTCCGTTTCCTCCCATCCGATGCATGCATCCGTAACCGATACGCCGTACTGTAATCGAGAGATATCATTGGTCAGACTTTGGCAACCTGGAAACAAATTGCTCTCCAACATGAATCCTTTTATGGCTTTCTGTCCCCAGACGATCTGGTCGATAACCGCTCTTAACACTCGCTTTTGGCGTTTTGCATCCTTACGTGAATTCGCATGGCTACAATCGATTAAGATGGAAGGATTTACATTTAAATGAGTCATCAATTCAACAGCTTGTTCTACTTCCTCTTCATAATAATTTGGGGCACTGTCACCGCCTCTGAGGATCAGGTGCCCACAATCATTTCCAGTCGTCCGTAATATGGATGTATGACCGTGCTTATCAATACCGACAAAGGCGGCACATTCAGCCGCAGACTTGATGGCATTGATTGCAGGGGGCAACTCACCGCTTGTGCTGTTTTTAAAACCGACGGCAACCGACATTCCGCTAGCCAAGGTCCTGTGGGTCTGACTTTCTGTTGTCCGAGCACCGATAGCACACCATGAAAGCAATTCATCGATATACTGCGGAACTATCGGGTCGAGCATCTCACATCCTACGGGCATACCGATGGATGTAATGTCAATCAATAATTTTCTGGCGATGGAAATGCCTTTTTGTATATCGTACGACCCATCAAGCATCGGATCGATGATCAGACCCTTCCATCCGCCTATTGTCCTCGGCTTTTCGAAATAGGTCCGCATGACCAAATACATTTTATCTGATACTTCTTCAGATAGTTTTTTCAATTTCTCAGCATATTCCAATGCTGCATCGGGATCATGGATAGAACATGGTCCGACAATACCCAGCAGCCTTGTATCTCTTCCCTTGATGATATCGTTTACAACGGTACGTGATTGAGCGATAAAATCCACAAGCTCGTCAGAAACCGGTAAAGCGGATGACAACTGGGCCGGGCTGATCAAAGGTTCGAGCGATTTGATCCTAATATCGATAGTTTTGTGCATGTTGTTACAACAACCTCTGTCTTTGTATATCACAAGTTCAATTCTGAGGCAACGTGGAGTCGGAATCCTTATGGGAATTCGGATGGATCAATTTTTCCTTGAGATTGTATAAGTATCGTTTGATTTTCAACGTAGGAGTTCGCTCAAAGGGCTCATCTTGGAGATGAACAGATGATATCCTGGAGAAAATCCCCAGATCCCGATTTACTTCCTCCCGAATCTTAGCGAGATATTTCACAGCATCGTCCTTCACGTCGCCTACGGTGGTCATAAGGTTTTCTGCCATAGCTTCAAGATTCAGCTTAATCATCGCAGCGAGTCCTCCCCCATTTTCGACGACCAGGGACTCTTCCACATATTGATGGTTGTTGATCAGCATTTCGATTAGTTCGGGATAGATGTTTTCACCGCCCGGACCTAAAATCATTGTCTTGAGGCGTCCTCGTATCGACAATCGCCCTTTGGAGATAGAACCAAGGTCTCCTGTTTTGAACCAACGGTCATCAGTAAATACCTCATTGGTCAAATCCTCATTAAGATAATACCCTTGCATGATATTCGGCCCGCGGGCCTGTATCTCGCCCACATCACCATTCTGTTCACTGGATACGATCCGCAACTCAACATTATTGAGCACGTATCCGGTAGTACCTACTTTTGTTTGCTTCGGTCCTGCACCGGCCAATAAGGGAGCTGTCTCTGTCAAACCATACCCTATAGCATACGGGAATCGGGCTTCTTTCAAGAATTGCTCGACATTTGGATCGAGGGCCGCTCCCCCGACGCCGAAAAATTTCAATCTTCCCCCGAACGTCTGTTTTAATTTACGCCCGATTGTCCTGTTGATGAATTTCCTCATAAACGGTTTTAAATATAACCGGGCAATCTTTTTGTTGGATGATATTTTTGGTAACACCGAGCTTTTGTAAATCTTCTCTATAAGCAGTGGCACTGAAAGCATCACATGTGGCCGAACTTTTTTTAACAATGGCAACAGAATGCTTGCCGCGGGAGCTTTTCCCAGATAATGGACCTCACAGCCCTGGATCATCGGGAGAATGAGCCCGATCGTGAATTCGTACGAATGTGAAAGTGGCAAGATCGAGAGCATGATATCGCCGGGCCGTAAACTAACAAATTGTTTTCTACACGCGTATGCGTTACTGGTAATATTTTTATGCGAAAGCATCACACCTTTCGATGCTCCCGTAGTTCCACTCGTATAAATTATCGAAGCCAAGTCATTCTCTTGAGGAGTTGATTGTGAAATCTTTTCAAGATTCACTTTGGTTTTCATGGTGTCGACTCCGGGAAGACTTCCAAACGCTTCTGTTTCGACAAAGGTTTGGCATGCTTTTTTCGGAACAAAGAAAAGATCGTCAAGACGATATACCGCATGGTCTTGATCGGTGATGAATTGAACTGATTTATTCGCTAATTTTGAAGAAACCACCAATACTTTCGCACCGCTGTGAGCAAGAATCGTATGGATTTCTTTCTTAGAAAAATCGGGAAGCAAGGGAACCGCGACAGCTCCGACGGAGATGATTCCAAAATACGCGATTGGCCAATTGGGCTGGCTATCACCCAAAAGAGCAACCTTATCAGATGTGCCGATTCCCTGGGAAATCAAATGTGAGGCGAACGCATTGGCTTGTTGCAGCACCGATGAGAAGCTGATGGCATCGGCAGGATCCGATCCTGCAAGGGCCAACGCTGTTTTCTTTCCGTATAACCTTGCCCCACGCTCTATTACATGTCGTATGGTAAAGATAAATTCTTCTTTCATTTTTAATAATCTCCTTGCTGAATTTCAGCTAATTTCATCCAAATACTGAATACTATTATGGCATACGGTGATTTCAGCATCCAATATTGGAAGTTCTTGTAACCGTTTGAGCAGTACTTCCGGACTGTTGTTCACTTTTGACAAATGGCAAAGATATACCCTGCGGCATCTCCCATTGCAATCGGATGATGCTGATAGCAATTGAATGGCCTCATGATTGGATAAGTGCCCTTGCTCTCCAGCGATTCGTTTCTTAAGCATCCTTGGATAAGGCCCTTGCTCCAACATTTTTGCCTCATAGTTGGATTCAAGAAAAATGACATCCGCTTTTTTAGCCTTTTCCTTCATTTGGTTGTTAGTCCGTCCCGTGTCCGTCAATAACAAAAATTCTCTACCGTTGACCGAAATCGAATATCCCAGAGAATGTGGTGAATCGTGACTGGTGGGAAAAGCTGAGACCTCAAACGGTCCGATCATTACCGGCGAATCTGGTTCAAAACCACAAAGAAGATGTTCAGGAATCCCGAGAACCAGTAACTCCGGTATCTTTGCTTCGATGATTTCCTGATGAACATACACCGGTTTTTTGGTTTGCCTGGCAAATACTCCCGCTCCCCTACTATGGTCAGGATGAAAATGTGTGATGAACAACGCATTCACGGAAGCAATATCAACATTTGTTCGGGCGAGCCGATACCTGATTTCCTTCAATGAAAATCCAATATCAAAGAGTAACGATGTGCCCTCATATGAAATTACGTAGCTATTACCTGAGGATCCGCTTCCCAATACAGAATAGCGGATCACCGGAATGTACCTCTAAGATTGATCCAATGTTCATCAAACCCAATAACAGAATTGTCACCTTGGCGTAGAATCGGAGTTTTGATCAATTCTGGATGGCTTTGTATTTCTTCGATAGGTTCGAAATCTCTATAAGCATACCCTTCTTTGATATAATATGCTCCGCCCGTATCAACCAATTCCAACGGATCGACGCACTTGCAAATTCTGTTCAATTCTCCGTCTGAGAGCTCCCGTTCACGCAAGTCTACAAATTGAAATTCCAACCTTCTTTCTTTGCAATATCGTAGGGCTTTTTGAGTTTCTCGACACGATTTCCTTCCAATTATTTGTAGCACCGGTTCCTCCATGACTTAGTGTAAAGTATACCTTGTCATAGTTTGCTCGGTCTAGTAGTTGGCTTCTTTATTTCGACATTACATTTAAAAGCTGTCCAAAACCCTTTCCGGATCCGATTGTCCGGATCAAGTCGTAGCAGGTGACTTCGTAGTAACAAGTGGTATCTTTATGCCATCGGTGAGTGTTGACAAATCATCGTCGAACGTGGAATAGTTCGCGTATGCTTCATACAGCATGTTTCAAGGAGTGTTTTACATGAAACCCAGGATTTCCCAATTATTACAACAATCACCCGGCTCCGAGATTGTAGTCGCGGAAGGATGGGTACGTACCAAGCGTGAAAGTAAAACGGTGTGCTTTTTCGAGTTGAATGATGGTTCAACATTGAAAGGGTTGCAAGTGGTTGTCGATGTGGAAACCTTCGGGCAACCTGAATTGCTCCTACGGATTACGACCGGTGCCGCCATAGCATGTACCGGTAAGCTGGTTTCGTCCATAGGAGGAAATCAAGAAGTTGAACTGAAAGCAGATTCGATAGAATTATTCGGCGAAGCTCCAGTAGATACTTATCCGTTACAGAAAAAACGCCATACGTTGGAATATCTTCGGGAAATTGCCCATCTCAGGGCACGGACGAATACTATTGGAGCTGTAACCCGAGTGCGTAACGTACTTTCATTTGCCATACACGAATTCTTTCAGCAGAAAGGGTTCATGTATGTACATACTCCGATAATCAGTGCGAGCGATGCTGAAGGAGCGGGCGAACAGTTTACCGTTACCACGTTAGATCTGGCCAATGTTCCAAAAACAAAAAATGGTTCGGTCGATTTTTCAAAAGATTTTTTTGGGAAACAAACCAAACTCACCGTAAGTGGACAGCTTGAAGGTGAAACGTATGCGCTTGCGATGAAAAACATTTACACATTCGGTCCGACCTTCAGAGCAGAGAATTCGAATACAAAACGACATTTGGCAGAATTTTGGATGATCGAACCTGAAATGGCTTTCTGTAATCTGGAAGAGAACATGGCTGTCGCAGAAGAATTTTTGAAATTCCTGTTCAAACGAGTCTTACAACGATGTGATGAGGATATGAGGTTTTTCTCGCAATGGGTCGAGAAAGGTGTTCAGGATGTACTTTTAAAAGTAATCGAGACACCATTTGTCCACATGACGTATACAGATGCATTAGTTGAATTGGAAAAGGCCAATGCGACATTTGACTACCCGGTACACTGGGGAAGTGATTTACAAACAGAACATGAGCGATTCCTTACAGAGCAGGTATGCAACGGGCCGGTGATAGTCACCGATTACCCCAAAGAAATCAAAGCATTCTATATGAAACTGAATGATGATGATAAAACTGTTCGCGCGATGGACGTTCTTGTTCCCCGTCTTGGAGAAATTATCGGCGGCAGCGAACGTGAGAGCAGATTGGACGTACTTGAACGCCGTATGAGAGCACTTGCCCTCAATCCTGAAGATTATTGGTGGTTTTTGGATCTAAGACGTTTTGGAAGTGCTCCTCACGCCGGATTCGGCCTTGGATTCGAACGGGTAGTCCAATATGTTACCGGTATGCAAAACATTCGTGATGTAATTCCGTATCCGCGTGCTGTGAAACAAGCAGATTTCTGATATTGCCTAAGGTCAATTCGTCATCATAACGGGTTGCGATCACCATGAGTTGTTGGATTGTCTGAACCTCCAGCTTCCTATACAGGCTCTTTCTGTGTGCTGCCACCGTATTTGGCGATATTTGTAATTCAAAGGCTATCTCCTTTGAATTATGCCCTTTTGCCATGAGATGAAAGACTTCACGCTCTCTTGGAGAAAGATAATCCAATCGTTGTTTCAATGCCTTGTTTACATAGGGTGTTGTGCCACACATATGTTCGGCCAGATAATATAACGCTTCGAAATCACATGAGCCCGCTATGCATGTCAATCGTGTCAAATCAGGAGCAATACTCGAAGTACAACAACATAACGACCGACAAGCTATCAAAGCTTGGCATTGAGGATTGTCGACGTTGAGCAGCCTAATCAATTGACAGATCGAAACCAACTCATCAATCGAATGGGCAATGGCAACAGCGATATCGCAAGTGTACGAAATCATGGGAGCATGACTGTCGCCGGCTAGTGCGACTCCGATAGGATGCTCAAACGTCGAAGCATAAAGAAAACATGTTCGCAACGCATCCAAATCTTTGGGAGAAACAGCAATGCATAGGATTCGTTTTTTCATATCAACCGATAGATACCGCCAAAGCGTAAGTTGATTCACTAAGGATTCACTGATTATTCTTTTGCAGTTTGACCAATTCTCTGTCCAGCGCATTTGCAAACTGATGGATTTCGCGAGGTCCCAAAGGTTTGGTTTTTTCAGCGAACACCCCTTGTTCGCGCAAGGCTGTCATAAGATTACGCATAGACAAGCGTTCACGAATCGTTTCTTTCGTGAACACCCCTCCCCTGTCATCAAGTACCACGAGATCTTTTGTAGCCAATCGATCGGCTAAAATGACATCCCGCGTGATGGCAAGCATGCCCGCCCGGGCTTTTTCAACAAGGAAATCATCCGCACTGTCCATACCTTCGGGAACAATTGCCAATTGGATCAACGGTAGTTGTTCCGGTTTGACACCATCATTCTGCACGAGATCGACTACATCCGGCAGAGGTCGGTCAGCTGCAAAAAGGACAGGAACTTTTCTTGAGATTACCGCTTTCAGGATGATGGACCGCAATTGTCGAGGGCACGAATCGGCATCGACAAACAACATCACATGCTCACTTTCAATATTCATCAATTCAGGCATTCCTAGCTACTCCACATTCAATGAAATTGATGTATCACCAAGAAATGGAGAAGCGATTTTTACTGTTGCTCTTCCAGTTAAACCAATTGTCCTAATATAAATTCCAGCATTTCCTGCATTCAGGGAAATTAAATCAGGACCGATAAGTCTAATTGGTCCCTCGCATGTTATCATAAGAGGATCACTAGCGTAGTTCAAGGTGATACCATATTCACTCACAGCTCTCACCGTCAATCGCACCACATCATATGTTTCCTTTTTTACGTATAACGTATCTGTATCGGCCTGTAATTCTATGGAGCTCCTGTTTGCGCTTCTAAACTCCTTCGTGCATACCATTCGGTCATTGCTATAACCCATGAATGTCCACACCTTGTCTTTAACATCCCAGCATCCTACATACGTCTCATACAAGCGTATCACTTCAGGCAATCCCATTTTGTATGACTTCATCAACCTTACCATCGACAGCTTGTCTCTGAGATGGAGGTCAAAACCTTTTTCGGAAGCTTCAAGGAGCAGCCGCTTCAACACTTTTCGATCCTTTGGCCGGAAGTGCTGTTCGCTTTCAAGACGGTTACCAATAAAATCACTGATGACCACGGGAGGATGAGGTAAATGCGGGAAATTCAATGTATCGGGGAAATAGGTTCCGATGACCGTATGATTATAAGCAACTTCAATTCGATCACAATTTGTAAATACATATACGTTACCGATATGATGTCCGGAGGACTCTCCAATATCCATATGGCTTGAAACTTCCATTACCGGTTTCCGATTACTTTGGGAGGCATAGACAGCAGCGGCTAATTTCGGAATCCTGAACATGTCGGTCACTCCATGGTAACAGACTTGGTCTCCGCTGCCGAAATACCGATGCGTATTGTAATCGGCCATACACCATCCTATAACACCGCACATTCTGCTATTGCCATACATGTAATCGATAATTCGCGCATGGCGTAGTGCATGATCAAGACGTCTTTGTTCATTGTCAAATGGTTTTGTCGGAAACATGTGTCCCGTATGTTCCGTTACCATGTAGGGATATCTCTTGCCACCGCATACGCTATCAGGAGAATCAAGCACCTGGTTGTCGCCTCTGTGTACAAAATCATTGTATGTGTATACATCCTCATATAGACGACTTTGTTTGAAATTTCTCACTCCGGCGGTTTGTCTAGTAGGATCGAGCCAATGGGCAAGTTCGTTGGTTCGCTTATATAACTCATCATCATCTTTGCTTTCATTGATCCTCACTCCCCATAATACGATCGAAGGATGATTGCGGTCTCTCATGATCATTTCACGCAAATGATCCAGGACCAACGCTTTCCATTCTTCGCTCTGCCCGATATGCTGCCAACCCGGAATTTCCGGGAAGACAAGTAATCCTATTTCATCGCAACGGTCCAAGAATGCACGGTGCTGCGGGTAATGACTAGTCCTTACTATATCTACTCCCAATGAGAATTTTAACAGATCCGCATCAGCGATTTGTTGTGAAGCCGGCATCGCATATCCGACATACGGATAACATTGATGGCGGTTTAATCCTCGTAACTGGATTTTCTTTCCATTGAAAATGACCTTTTCTTCAGTAAATTTGACAGAACGAAACCCAAAGCGAACTGATGTTACGTCAGCCGGTTGGCTGTCCACCAGTAACGTTGTCCTCAACGTATACATCACAGGCGATTCCATATCCCATAATGATGCACCACGTATCTCAAAGTCGACTTTAGCATGTCTATCTTCAACCTGTATCCATGTACTATGCAGTATCGAGTCATTCTCACCTAACATCCGGATTTCCAGTGAGCATGGAACTTTTTCATTATTTTCAATCAGATAATCGACATACACATGTTTGGTTTCAGACAATTCATTCGAAGTGTGCACCCACACATCCTCCAAGCGTGCTGTCTGAAAGATTTCCAGATACACTTCCCTATATATACCGCCATAGGTGAGATAATCAATGACATTCCCAAACGGAGGTATTTCAGGCCGTTCGCTTGCATCGACTCTTACGCTCAGCACAATCGATTCATCATGTGCGATGGCATCCAAACTACATTCGAACGGTGTGTACCCACCTTTATGTGAACCGATCAATTGCCCGTTCGCATAAACTTGGGCATAAGTCGCGACTCCTTCGAAACGAACTTTTCGATACTTCTGCCCTTTTATCAACCCAACGGGAATGGTATATCTATACCAACTGATGAAGGCAAAGGACTGATCATCAAAATAATGTAAAGGTAATTCTTTCACAGTATGAGGAATATCGACTGTTACCCATGTAGAATCATCATAATCGGGAAGAGCATAAGACGGGTCATCGCCCTTGAAAAATTTCCATCCGTAATTCAACGGGATTGTGTTTCTCATGGTTCCTCCGATATGGTGAGGATACTATACCATACAAATTCGGGCAGTGGCACTCCTATTGCAAGTCCTACCTAAAGTCGCTATATTTTTCTTAATTCAAACCAATGCTTGAGGAGATGTACGATGAAGAATTCGATTTTGCAGGAAATCCGTTATAAATACAGCCCCAAATTACCTGCGATCCTACGCGAAGATATCCATATGATAGGTGCTCGTCACGGAGCTCCTTCAAGGAGCGAAAGCGATCATGAAGCATTACAGTCACAATTTTCACATACCTATGGTTTGCCCGGCATCATTTTTGAGAAAAGCGAGACAAAACGTGCGTTCGATCCGATACATGTCGCCGTTATTCTCAGCGGAGGTCAAGCTCCAGGCGGACATAATGTGATTTGCGGTTTGTTCGATGCATTGAAACATGCCAATAAGGCTTCCAAACTGTTTGGTTTCAAAGGTGGCCCTTCTGGAATACTAAATGATGATTTTCTCATTCTGACCGATGAAATTGTTGATTCCTATCGCAACACTGGCGGTTTTGATATGATCGGAAGCGGTAGGACGAAACTTGAAACCAATGAGCAATTCGCTCGTTGTGCGCAAGTATGTGAGGAACATGACATAACAGCTCTTGTAATTATTGGTGGAGATGATTCGAATACCAATGCAGCGGTACTAGCTGAATATTTCGCATCGCACAATCACGCCATACAAGTTGTTGGTTGTCCCAAGACAATCGATGGCGATCTAAAGAATGAATCGATCGAGATTTCGTTTGGCTTCGATACCGCGGTCAAGACGTATAGTGAATTGATCGGTAATATCGAGCGAGATGCGAACAGCGCGCGTAAATATTGGCATTTCATCAAACTGATGGGAAGAAGTGCCAGCCACATCACATTGGAGTGCGCCCTGCAGACACAACCGACTATCACTTTGATCTCCGAAGAGATTGAGAAAGAAGGAACGACACTACAAGAAATCGTGGACTACATCGCCGCAATAGTCGCCAAACGCTCTGAATCAAATGAGAATTTCGGAGTAGTCCTCGTTCCTGAGGGATTGATCGAATTCATTCCCGAGATGAAACTACTCATCGGTGAGTTGAATACTTTGCTTGCAAAAGACGGGAATCGCTATGGTACCATTCAGGATTGGGATGATCGCCAAACTTTTATCATCGAACGTCTTTCCAAAGTCTCTTGCGATGCATTCCAATCCCTACCCGTTGAAATTCGCAAACAATTGCTTATGGACCGGGACCCGCACGGTAACGTACAGGTGTCACGGATCGAAACGGAACGTTTGCTTGCCCACATGGTTTCTCATACTTTGGAGCAGATGAAGCATGAAGGTTCTTACAGGGGAAAATTCAGTACCAACATCCATTTCTTCGGGTATGAAGGTCGTTGCGGATTCCCTTCAAATTTCGATGCTGATTACTGTTATAGTTTGGGATATAATGCATTTCTACTCATCGTTCATGGGTGCAACGGATATATCTCTTCAATTACCGGACTCACCAAACCCGCAGAGCAATGGAAAGCTGGCGGCGTGCCCATCACCATGATGATGAATATGGAAATGCGCCATGGTCATATGAAACCGGTCATAAAGAAGGCGTTGGTCGAACTTGAAGGCAAACCGTTCAAGTATTTCGCAAGCCATCGGGATACATGGGCCTATACCACAAGCTTCACGTATCCCGGAGCCATTCAATATTTCGGTCCGGCAGAGGTATGTGACCAACCGACGATGACATTGAAGTTGGAACATCAGGAATAATTGTCAGTAAGCAGACGCTTCGCAACATGAACCGTCTGCTTTTTTTATCCGCAATATTTGAAACCATTTCTCATTGCCTTATTATTATTTGACAATGATGATGTACCGTGTTGTAATTTGTTCATGGAGAAGCCTAAGACTCCGAGGCCAAGCGAAGTCCTGATTCCCCGTCCCTTGGTGATTGTGGACACTCCAGGTTTTTTTAATCTGGCAACATCTTCAATCATGTTTGATCATGTACTTGAACAAGAATCTCATCTGGCAGCGATTCAATTGGGATCGGCAATACATGCAGACTCTTTAAAAATTAGAACAGAAACAACATCTTCGATACAATTGCGCATACGCGTTGAAACGGAAGCTCTTAACGAATGCGCGTTTAGGATAGAAATAACACCACTGCATATCTTGTGCGAATCCTCCACTGCGGAGGGAATTTGGCATGCGGTGCAAATCCTTCGCCAATTGGCCATGACATATGGAAACAACATTCCTTGCTGTACGATTTGCGATGGGCCTCATTATGGATATAGAGGCTTGATGCTCGATTGTTCACGTCATTATTTTTCATCTGATTTCATCACTTCCCTCATCGATATGATCTCGATGTTACGAATGAATCGTTTCCATTGGCATCTCACAGATGATCAAGGCTGGCGCTTTCCTGTAAAAACATTTCCAAACTTGGAAGATGTAGGTGCATGGCGTAGTGAAAACTCTTTGCGTGTCGGAGGAGTATATTCACACAAAGAGATTCAGGATATTGTGGCTTATGCCCAAAAACGACATGTGATGGTAATTCCTGAAATCGATATGCCTGGCCATACGACAGCAGCCCTTGCCGCCTATCCAGACCTCGGGTGTACAAAAGGCCCCTATCACGTACCGACCACTTGGGGAATATTTGAAGATGTGCTCTGCGCCGGTTCAAACCATATCATACGATTCATGGAAGAAACTTATGGTGAACTAGCAAATTGCTTTACATCTGCTTATGTACATATCGGTGGGGATGAATGTCCTACGGTTCGTTGGAAATCTTGTACTGCATGCAATGAACTGATGCATCGAGAGCGCCTTAGAAATATCGAATCGATACAAGGATGGTTCACCAGACAGGCTATCAATATCATATCTGGCCTGAACAAGAAGGCAATCGCATGGGATGAAGTGCTTGAGAGTATTGACCCCGAGCGCGACACGAACAAGCTCACGATCATGGCATGGAGAGGGCACAAGAGATGCCAAAAAGCGGTATCGGCAGGATTCGATGTGATATCCTCGTTAAAAGATGACGGATGTTACCTTGACTATCGACATACGGCAGATCGGCATGAACGAGGAAATATCGGCATCACCACGGTTCGCCAATCTTATGATTTCTCTCCTATGAAACCAGAGGATTCGGTATATCAAGAACAATTTATCGGAGGTCAGGGGAATTTGTGGACAGAATATATTACTGATCCGGAAGAAGCACAATACATGCTGTTCCCGCGATTATGCGCTATCAGCGAAGCTCTGTGGTTACCGGTTGAGAAAAAAGACTATGATTCATTTGTCAGGCGATGGCATCACCATGCCAAACGACTGGAAGCTTTGAACATACGTTACTATCAAGGCGAATTATAGTGAACGCATATGCTTTGGTATATGAATCAGTTGATGTTCCTGATCCGGATTCTGTCTAAAAAAAGTCGCAACATGCCCGATGATGCTCACGACTTCGGCACGGGTCGCTTCCGCCAAATCGCTTGCGATGGCACGCCGTTCGTCCTCATGTGCTTGGAAGCGAACCTTTACCAATTCATGAGAAGTAAGCGCTTCATCCAAGGCCCTGACGATTCTCCCGTCAACACCGAGTTGCCCTATCATGACAACGGGCTGCAATTCATGCGCCCGTTGCCTAAGGAAGTTCCTTACGTGGCTATTCATCCTTGCTCCTATAGATACTTGTACTTTTCAGCATAGATGAACCGTTTGATTTTTTTAGTCGATGACATTTCGAACGGTTCGTCCACCAAATCGACTCTACTGATTCTCTTGTAAGGAAGCAAGTCTTTGTTGACCTTTTCAACGATTTCATCCATATGTTTGTTCATCTCGGCTTTACGTTGCTTGTCATCCGGAAACCTTTGTTTCATTTCATCAACAAATTTTTCTGATGGATGGACCAAAGCCCTGATGCCTTCGGTCTTCATCTTCTCGTCCAAAACGAAGCCCAACACACAAATCTGATCTATTTCATCATACAACTGGAACTCATCTTCGATTTCTTCGGGAAAGACATTCTTTCCCCCTTCGGTAACAATCAAAGATTTTTTTCTTCCGGTCAGATATAAATAGTTATTTGCATCAAGGTACCCCGCATCACCGGTTTTCAACCATCTGTTCTCATCGAGAATTTCCGCAGTCGCTTCAGGATTCTTATAATATCCTTGCATCACCATCGGGCCCCTGACAGTAATTTCACCAACACCTTTCTCATCGGTGTCAATGATTTTCATTTCAGTCCTCGGAAGGACTTTTCCAACGGATGTTTCGATATACGCATCGATGGGATTGAGCGTCAGGATCGGACTTGTTTCGGTCAGACCGTACCCTTGTACGAAATCGATACCCAGCTGGTTGAACATCTTGAACGTAGATGCGGGAAGCGGCCCGCCACCGCAGATACAAATCCTGATATTATCGAGGGAGAGTTTTTCAAGAATTCCTTTGAACATCTTGTTCCCCGGATTCTTTCTGAATACTTTTTTGATAAATCCGCTGATTCCCATCAAGAATCGAATCAATCCGTACACGAGAGCACCTTTTTCCTTGATACCATTCATAAGGCCTTTCAGCATTTTGTTGAACAGCATCGGAACGGCAAGGAACATGGTCACCTTTCCCTTTTTCAATTCTTTGAGTATCTGGGTTACGATCAGTTTCTTGCCGAATACGATTTCGGATCCGATTGAAATGGCTTCGATGAATACGGCAAGCATCGTGTATGAATGGTGAATCGGTAACAATGCGTAGAAGACATCGGTAGGAAGGACAGTCAACAAATCCTGTGCCAGGTAGCAGTCGCTCACGAGATTCGAGTGGGAAAGCATGACGCCTTTCGGATTTCCTGTTGTTCCGCTTGTGAAAAGGATAGCCGCAAGATCGGATTCGCTGGCTTTTTCGGTATGTTCATCGAACGAACCGTCAAGATCCATCACATAATTCGGATGATTTGGTTCTAAGGAGATTTTCTCAACCAGACCGATGTTACCCTGTTTATCAATGTCATCTATACGTTCTGCGTCGATAAACAAATATTCGACTCCGGCAAACTTCAAAAGGAAGTTTATTTCTTCATCCTTCAACTGGAAGTCCAGAGGAACGACAGTCGCACCGGTAAAAAGAATCGCCAGATAAGCTATCGCCCATTCAGGACTGTTTTTACCTGTAACCGCGACCTTACTGTTCAATCCAATGCCTTTGGTGTGCAGATAACCAGATACTTGTTTGACTTTCTTCAATACCTCGGCATAGGTCAAAGTCATTTCAACTGGAGAAAAAGCGGTAAAACAACGATTTGATGGATGCCGTTTGACCGTAATCTCGAACATTTGGGGGATAGTCGGCCATTCACCCTCGAATACAGTACCCCTGTATTCAGCAAGGAAATCCCAAGGTCGAACATCTACTTTATTTTTTGCCATTGCAGTCTCCTGGGGATAACTGTCGTATTGAAATTTTGACCGCCGGTCATCGTTCACTCATCATCCCTTATAATAAACTATAAAACCATACAAAGGAAAAAATCAATCCTTTAATGAACAATGTTTCGTGAAGCGTCAAGTTGTAATATACCAATTAGTACAAATTCTTGTGACATTGACCAAACCTATCGGGTATACTACAGTACCTCCATGCAATTTACAGACTTCAATCAGTTTTGCTCATTCATGGAATCATTCATGAACCTTGAGAAGCGTACAGGTACCTATTCAGTCCGCCATTATCGTCTAGACAGGATGCATGCGATCCTCGATCACATAGGACATCCTGAAAAAGACTTTCTTTCGATTCATGTTGCCGGTTCGAAAGGGAAAGGAAGCACAGCTTGCTTTCTAGCAAAAGGACTTGAAACCCTAGGATTTAAAACAGGGCTGTATCTTTCACCTCATCTTCATGATTATCGTGAACGATTTACTCTTGCCGGATCGTTTTTTCCTGAAGAGCAGCTTGTGGATGCAGCTAATGAATTGGTCGACCGTTTGAAAGGGTTTTCTTTTTCTGATGAATTAGGCCAATCGGATCCAACGGCTTTTGAATTATTTACCACCTTTTCCTTTATGCTATTTTCACTGACAAAATGCCAATGGGCAGTCATCGAAACCGGACTGGGGGGGCGTTTGGATGCCACCAATACGATTGTTCCGCAAGCATCGGTCATCACGCCGATCGAGCTTGAGCATACTGCCATACTCGGACATACGATCAACCTGATTGCGATTGAAAAATCAAAAATCATAAAAAGTGGGATTCCGGTCTTTATCTCCAGACAACCTGAAGAAGCTAGGAACGTGTTCGCCGAAGAAGCTGCACAAAAGCATAGCAGACTGTATGATCTGGTTGCCGAGGTGGAACGGTTACATACCCACACTGAGCGCGAACGTCAACAATGTACGATTGAATGGCGTTCGGGTGAAGAAACCTTTCTCTCACTTTCGATGCTCGGAGAAGTACAGGCCGAGAATGCTGCGTTGGCATTGATAGTTCTCAAATCCATGGATCTCTATCGTGCAGGAGCCACTGAAAAAGCCCTTGAACACGCTCGGCTACCGGGAAGACTTGATAAGATTTCTGAAGTTCCTCCGGTGTATGTCGACGGAGCGCATACGGTGCAAAGCCTTAGGCATCTGGTGAATACATTCAACCAGATGTTTCCAGGAGGTGCAAATACTGTCATTTACGGAGCCTTGCTCGATAAAGACCATGTTCATATGAGCCACCTGCTTTTGCCCTATTTTAACCATATCATCATATCCAGGCCGGGGACGTTCAAGAAAAGTGATCCCGAAGCGCTGTTTCTTCTTTTCAAGGAAGAATTATCGGAATACCCGAATGTCAGGTTATATCTTGAGCAAGATCCGGTCAAAGCATTAGAATTGGCCATGAAATCGGTTTCTGCGGAAGGAGCAATACTTTGCACAGGATCGTTCTATCTTGCCGGAGATATCGTTAAGGCTCACGAACAACTACAACGGGAACGTGGCCTTGCACAGGCGGTTGCGGGATGTCACTGAATTGGAAAGAAATTGAGCAGGTGTTGTCGGAATTACCATTGGTCGGCAGCAGTATTCAAAAAACGTATCAAATTGGATTCCACGGATTGCTCATGGAACTTTTTCACCACGATCAAGGACGCTGGAACCTCTATGTCGAGGTGGGAACCACTGAAAGTAGAATCCACAGGGTCGTTGCGACATTCAATCAATTAAAACCAAAAAAAACCACTAAACTACAGCGCTTCATACAATTTCTTCGGGCAAACGTAGAACATGGAGTGATCACTGGCGTAGAACAGTTAGGCAAAGACCGTCTTGTTCGACTTGACATCAGACGTTATGACGAACAGCTTCAACTGTTTTTCCGCCTATATAGCGGACCCGGGGCTAATATTATCGTGTGTACTGGCGAAAGTATAATCCTGGAACTGTTATTCAGAAGACCCAACAGAGATGAAATAGCCGGTAAACCATTGTCCATACCTACCGATACGAAATTGGCATCAGGATCAAGACAGTACCATATCCGTGATCGTGAAGAAGCTCTCACGTTCAATGAACAGTTGGAACGTGAGTATGGCAATACCTATCCGAAAGAAGATCTTGATCAATTGCTCCTTCGTGTCCGATCCAAGCGCGATGCCGAAATTTCACAGGCTATGAATACTGTCCAAACATTGCGACAGCGCATGGCATTGGCCAATTCCTTCATGAGTTATAAAGAAACAGCCGATTTGCTCGCATCGTTCAGACATCTGATTACAGACGGTGCCAAGTGGATCACGGTTCCAAACTGGAATTCATCCGATGGTTCCACCATTGAAATTGAGTTGGATCCGAAGTTGGATGCCTCAGGGAACATCGATACTTATTATAAGAAATATCAGAAGGCAAAAGGCCGCTATGAGAATCTATGCAATGAATTAAGTCTTGCTGAATCAAATGTGAACGCAATTGTCGACCGATACGCCCAAATATTGGACAGTGACCCGATAGATAGCGAAGCAATAAAAAAGCTTCTTGGAGACATCGAAGGAGCTCCAGCAGAACAGAAAAATCAATTTGCATCGGCTCCGGGATTACAATTCAAATCGGGATTGTTCACATTGCTTGTCGGGCGTAATGCAAAAGAAAATGATGAGCTGTTACGCCGATGGGTAAAAGGTAATGACTGGTGGATGCATACGCGCGATGTTCCCGGTGGTTATGTGTTCATCAAGTCGATACCTTCCAAAAGCGTCCCATTGGAAACATTACTCGATGCAGCAACGTTAGCTTTGGTGTATTCGAAAGCAAAAGATGCAGGAAAAGCGGATCTCTATTACACCCAAGCAAAATATTTACGAAGAGCAAAAGGTGCAAAGATCGGAACAGTCCTTCCGACACAGGAAAAAAACTTTTCAATCGTTCTGGACGAATCACGGCTCAAACGGCTATTCTCTAACAATGAAGACCCAACCGCTCATACCTAGCCTATCGGGAATCCTCTATCCTGCTGATGAAATAGAATTGAAAGAAATCCTTGGTTTTGCTGAGAATATGGGTGAAATTGAAAAAGTTGACCATCTTCCTCTGGTTGCATGGATTCCATCTGCTTCGTATGAGTATATCCTTTCGATTCTGCAAAAGACTATGCGGGTAGTGAGCGTACTCAAACCTAAACGCATTGTCATCATCTCAGGCTTGCATCGCCCTCCGATTGAATCGGACACTCGCGATTCACTATTCTTTCCTGCAACCGATACGATTGTTTCCAATGCGGGGATCATTCCAATCGATCGCGATGCCATCGAGATGTTGCGCGACAGTAATGAATTGCGCACGAAGTGTATCGATATCTATTTCAAAGAAGAATATGCTTTTGAACTGATTTCCCCGTTCATCGCTTATTATTATCAACATGTTCCAGTCATCCCTATGCTGATCGAAACCAAGCATGCATCGTATTCGATTGCCAAAGAAGCAATCGAAATAGTATGCAATACTTGTCGGGACACATTGTATATCATTGCTGCCAACCTCAATACCGACCCGAAGATACAGAACGATATCGAACATCCGTTCGGTTCTTTGTTCTCAGATTTTCCTTTTTTTCCTTGGCAGATCATTGAATCGAGACGCGCACCGGTGGCCGATGTATGGTATGCTGGTGCTATAAGGAAGCTTTCATGAAGGATGTATTTGAAACAATCCGGGTCGAAGCACATCAACGAGTTATGACCCACATGGTCTTAGGACAAGTCTCTGGTGAATTGCCCAGACATCTGATGCAAGGTACTAAGGAAACAGGCTATATCGTTAACAAGGATACAGTCACAGAATGGTATTGGGATAATGTGATTGATCGTGGGGGAAAACGTTATTTGATTTTTCGCGAATTGGAAGTGGTCCCATTTTCGCGGCTCTTCACCACCGATCGGACCGATATGGTCAAAATCCTTCGCAATCTAGCTTTTGCAATGACAAAGCTCCCTACCGACTTCATTCAATCCCATAATGGATTTATCGAACTGTGGCGTATCTTCGTAATCACCCACGAATCATTTTTATTTCTTCCTAAAACCTTATCCGATATTATTCTGTTCACAGCAGATGATGAAATTAGATATGAAATGTACGGACAATTCGTTAAAGCTCAGACCGAAGTCCCCTTTGCGCTTTGCCATCAATTCACCCAACTACTTTATACGGCATGTACGCTAAAAACACCGTATCATGATAGGGATGTACGTGAAGATCGCTGGAATCATATGCCTTTGAGTATTTTACAATGTAAGATCGATGGGCAACTTGCCCGATGGATAGACCAGAATCTCGTTATCGGATATCGGACACAACGAGAAGTGACGAGCGCCGCTTCCAGTTCGGCACAGAATCTCAGTTGGTGGCTGCGAGAAACCGCTCAGTTTGACCATATCACTATTACCGAAACGCGATCTTTTGAAGAAATGGTCGGACAAAGCTCCGAAGCACGATCGTTTCTCACCCAACAACGCCGAAGAGCATCACAAAGGGTATTTTGGCGCAAGAAAGGTGCGCTAATCATTTCTGTGACTTTGGCTTCAGCAATCGTGTTGTCGATCATTGGTAATTATGTCGTTCAACAATTAAAACCTCCGTATACGGCAGGAATGGATGGGCCAATGATTATTTCCGAATTTTTCGATTCACTGAATGCTCTTGATGCCACGAGGATGGAAGCAAGTTTTGCACGAAGGGTTAAAAATCCGTTCGAACATGAAGTCACCAGCCTTTTCGTCAACTCAAAGGTAAGGATGGCATATGAAGGAAAGGATACCATAATCACAGCCGACCAATGGGTTGAAAATGGTAAACCATCAATTCCTTCTTATGCGATGATCTATGGAGTTGCCGATGTTCGAATAGTACAAACAAAAGAGAACTCATATCGTGCGCTGTTCAGATATTTCATACCCGATGAAGACCCCGATGCCCCTGCGGACGAAACCTTTGGCGCTTCGGGAAACAAGAAAGCTCCTGGATATTGGGTTTCAGAAAGTGAGATGGTCATGGATTTCGTATTGACCGATCAAAAAGATTATTGGCAAATTCAGGACATCCAAGTCGTCTCGAGTGTACCTGTTGGGACGTATATGATTGAAACCCATGAAGTGGAAACAACCATGTCACCGATGATGTTCTAGATACTCATTGAGAAGTCGGTCTAACCGTCCTGTATCCTCCGGATGAATCCAATGCACGTTCGGTAAGCTTTTAAAAAAAGTCATTTGTCGTTTTGCATACGCTCTGCTATTCTTGCGAATCATTTCTGCTATCTCGCTACGATCGGTTATTCCTTGTGAAGCAGCGATGAAAAACTCACGATATCCGATCCCTTGAATTCCCGGCCATTGCTCGGTCGCACCCATATCGATGAGGTTCCTGATTTCTTCTTCGAGTCCCGAATCAAACATCGCACTTACCCGGTTATTAATCCGTTCATCCAACTCTTTCTTGTCTCTTTGCAATCCGATAATCAACGGATCAAGATTATTCCGAGCTGTCGATGGGACAATATAACTCGAAAGCGGCTTGCCGGTCGTACGATACACTTCCAACGCCCGTGTGATCCTGTATCCGTCGGAAGGATGAATTCTTCCCGCGGAAATCGAATCGATCGAAGCAAGTTGGTCATGGCACCATTGCAGTCCCTTTTCTCGGGCTAAAGTCGCAATCTCATCCCGGATGGCAGGGTCGCTAGGCGGTGAGGAAGGCAAACCATAAAAAAAATGCTTGAAATAATATGCTGTGCCCCCGCAGATTACAGGGACTTGATTGTTCTTGTATATTGAAACGCATGCTTCATCTGCGAGATTTACAAAATCACCGACTGTAAATTGTTCCCATGGATCGCGGATATCGATGAGATAATGAGTAATTGCATGAAGGACATGGTTCTCCGGTTTTGCTGATCCGATATCGAGATGACGATATACTTGTTTCGAATCGGCATTTACAACTGAACACGATCCTGGTTCGAGGTGGAGCAACAACTCTGTCTTACCCACCCCTGTAGGACCGAACAGGAACACCAAAGGGTTATTCTTTATCGTCTGATGAATATTCAACATGCTCCGTCAACACCTTATCCAAAACGGTGGAGACGACTTTACCATTGTTGTTTTCGATTTCTTCATCGCCATTGGCTGACAATACGTTTGCCATGCTGATGGCGACACAAGTCAACTCATAGACGTTTCTATCATTGTCAATCAGAATATCTAACGGAATGCTCAAGGCTTATCTCCTCGGAAGTTAAGTTGCAACTTCGCAATAGTACATTACTTTTCAATCTTTGTACAGATGGGTATATACCACGCGCATCTTTACGGTTCATTCCTTATGAGTCAGCATTTCACGAACCTTTGTCACTATCATCTGTGCAATTTCCGTCGCATTGTGGTGTTCGGTATCGATAACCATGTCGGCAATTGATGCATCGCTATTATCGATGTCGTAAATCCGTTTGTACCGGGCTGCGTCATGCTTATCGCGCTGCACGGTTTCTTCAAGACGTTTGTCAGGGTCTCCGCCCTCCCGCAAATATATTCTTTGGGCACGTGTTTCCACCGATGCGGTCAAGTAGACTTTCAAATCAGCTTCTTTCAAGACCCATATGGCTAACCGAGAACCGAGAACACAATCGTCTTGGGCTAACGCCATGGCCACCTGGCGTTCATCGAGTTCCCTGTCGATTGCGTCATCCTGCTCAGCGAGTCGGCAAAACTCCCAGAACTCCATATTCCGTTCCCTGGCTAAATTCCTGAATGTAAAATTTATCAGCGGGTACTGCAACTCGTTGGCAACAAGCGTACTGACAGTAGTATTCCCACATCCACTTTTTCCTGAAATCGCTATTCGCATCGTTAGTACCGCCCTGTCTATTCAATATTACGAATCTGTTCGCGTATGTTTTCAACATCATCCTTCATCGTCACAACTTGGTGGTTAACTTCAACCATCGTACTTTTGCTACCGATGGTGTTCACTTCCCGATTCATTTCTTGGCAAAGAAAATCCAATCGTTTCCCGACAGGATTATTATTTTCAAGCAAGGTTCTGTATTCCTTGATGTGGGCGGCCAGCCTAACCAATTCCTCATTTATGGAATACCTTGTCAACATCACCGCTATTTCTTGCAAGAATCGATGTTCATCATACCCTTTTGTCCCGAGCATTTCATCAAAACGGCTCTTGAGATTTTCCTTCAAACGCTTTTCCAGTTCATCGGCATGCTTTGATACTACGGCGAGACCGCTTTCAAGCGAATCTCCCAACCGCCTCAGATCCCTGCAGGTTGATTCACCTTCGCGATGTCGATTTTCTAACAATTGTTCCAAAGCTTGATTTAACAATCTAAACAATGGTTCGGCGTATTGTTTGGAATCCTGACCGGCAACATTGACCAAGACGCCTTCACTACCGAGAAAATCAGCCAGAGTCGGATTGAAGGCAATATTAACAGCATCTGCAATTTTCTTAAATGCCTCGGAATAGCGGCTGACCGCTTCAATATCCACATGCAAGTCCATCGATGAAGCCAATTGTTTCACCCTGATGTTCACATCGATATGACCACGAAATAAAACCTGTTTCAATCTGGCATCTATCTCGGATTCAAAACAACTGAGGAAATATGGGATATTATGATTGATTTCAAGATAACGATTGTTATAGGATTTCAATTCAACCGACATGTACGATTGCTCAGTCAGTTCTTCCGTAAAACCATAGCCGGTCATACTATTCATTCTGCACTTCTCCTAAATAAAGCAACCAACCGCTGAATAAGCGACGTGGTATTGCCTGCCCCCATCGTAACGCACACATCGCCGCTGTGCAACTCTCCGGATAAACGCCGCACCAGGACATCGTCATCTGGGATATACAGAGCATTGGCCGTATGCGCAAGGGAGTCGGCCAAAGTCTGGCACAAGGTTACATCGCCGTCATCACGAGCAGAAGGAGCGACATTTCTTATAAAAAGTAAATCGGCACAAGAAAGAGACTGGACAAAGCCATTGAAAAATGCTTTTGTCCTTGAAACCGTATGTGGTGAAAAAATGACAATGATTCTCGACTCTGGATAGTGTAGGCGCAAGGCTTCCAAGGTGATCTTAATCTCGGTAGGATGGTGAGCGTAATCATTGATGAAAGTAATCTGGTCATCCGTTCCCATGATCTCGCTTCTTGTCGTACACCCCAAAAACCGCTCTCCTTCCCTAAGCATGGCAGAAAGGATACCATCCCTTTTCAATACCTCTACATCGACGTTTTTGTTATCGAATAAGAGTATGCAGGCCGATAAAAGTGCAGCTCCGACAATATCGAGACATAAAGGGATTCCTGCCAGCCTTGAAGAAAAAATTCCTTCCAGCGGTGCCAGTTTGTAAAAACTCTGGTTGGTTTCATACGAATAGTCGTACAGACGGAACATATCCGAATGCTTGCCATAGGTGATGGTCGTTACCTGCGGACATGATTGTTGCATGCGCAGTGCCAAAGCAGATGTAGCGTCACTATCGGTGCAGATGATCAAGAATCCGCCGCGAGCAATGCGCGAAGCAAATTGCCAAAATGATCTTTCGACTTCCTGCTCTGTTGCAAAAAAATCAGGATGATCATAATCAATGGTGGTAACCAGAGCTCCTTTGAGTTCATATGAAAGGAAATGGTCCCTGTATTCGCATGATTCGATGATACCGATTTCGTCTCCGTAATAATATGATGGCTTTTCCTGCTGGCGCGTCGCCCCATAGATCGCATAATAAGGAAGTCCCGTATGCTGGAGCATATGCGAAACACATCCGGTGCTGGTTGTTTTGCCGTGCGTGCCTGCAATACCGTAACAAGTTGATATTCGAGTCAATAGCGCTAAGAATTGGGGATATGAATATACAGGCAATCCTTTCTCGACCGCTTGTCTGATCTGTACATGTGTGGCAAACGAGCAAGCGGCCGAATACACAACGATATCGATGTAATCAGGTAGTTCAGCCGTCGTTGACCAATCATCGATGTGTATTGTCTGTGAAGATAGAATCCAATCGGTCTGGAACACTTCGATGCTATCGGAACCTTCGACATGAACACCTGCTTCGGTCAGCATGACAGCCAGTGATGACATGCCGGTTCCTTTTATACCGACAAAATACAATCGTTTGCCTTCAAGGTATGCATGGAAATTCATCCGATTACCTTCTTGCAATAAAAAGACTGTCCTCAGACAGTCTTGGGAACCTGGAATTGAAGTGGTTATTTCGAATTCCTGATCGATGCATTGCACTGCTTGCAAACTAATGTCTTATTACCTTCGACTTCGTTTTCATACAACAACTTGATAGCGGTTCTTTTACAAACAGGACATTGTCCGCGCCCATTGTTCTGCCGATCACGGATACCGGCTCCTCTATGTGCTTTTGCCATGGAACACTCCTTGCGTGAATTCAGTACGGTATGAATATAGTGGTCATCCCAATGATTGTCAAGCAAGGACCTTATGGTATCCACATCATTCCGATGCGAAATGAAAGCGCTTCGTCCGCTTGCCAAACCCCATCATATGAAGAAATCGGAACTTCAAGCAGGGTATTGATTTCGAATTTATCAATTGTTCCCGATATCCCGAAAGTAGTCACCCCGCTGTTCCCATTCAAAGAGAATAGCGAGCCCAATGAAGATCTCACTTCACTATAACCACCTTGCAAGGCGATTGAATACTGAGGTGACAATTGAATATTCATTTCAACACCAAAATGAAGCCTTCGGCGTATGGGATTGCCGACGGAAGACAAATCGATCGCGGCGGTGAATACCATCAGGTTCAATTCATCGAATCGATCGTATTTGGGTGATGTGAATGCAAGACCGACAGTCAAATCGTCGATGACGCTGCCAGCGTCAAGAATCAACTGGTTGCTATTATAATCCATCCTGAATAACGATTCGGTTGCCAATCCCAATGCAACCCATTCATATGATAATAACAATCCCGCACCTGCATTGAAAAACTGATTCTCGGGGATAGGATAATAGCGCTCAAAAAATACCTGCTGGATATAATCAGTAACCGGAAAATTCACGTCCAGACTGATAGGACGTTCGGTATGCGTCCCTCCTCTCGCAAATAATCCCAGGGCGACATTTTCATTACCATAGGCAATATTCAACTGAAGATTTGAGTAATTGTTCGCTACGAAGGCAACGCTATCATTGGTAGGGGAAACTCTTCGGTGTATCAATTCATTTTCCAATTCGATCGAAAGCGAAAGATAACGACTACTGAAAAGAAACCGTGCTTCGACACTCGGTGTTTGCCATGAAGGTAACACTTGTTGCTGCTGGCGTTCGTATGGAATAAACGTATTCGATGCTACAGCGTTAATCATTAACTGGGTATCGGTTTGATAAAACAAACTGGCAGGATTTATGGATAATGGTCCGAGAGATCCTATTACCGCCACTCCAGCAGAACCCATCGCCAAAGTCCGAAGATGTACATTGCGTGCATCCATTTTTACAGGTACGATCAGCACGATCAGTGCTAAGATGATTGAGGCCAACCGCTTATTCATGTTTATGCCAGTGTGGTTCATTGCATCAACCTCATCTGAGTAACTGATTTCAATCGCCTTAAGTGCATCTCAAGCCTTTTAGAATTATCGATATCAGCCAGACGTTGTTCAACAGTTTCAAACAATTCAAAAAATACCCGGGCAGTGGCAACACTGCAATGCTGCCGTAATAATGATACGATTTTTTTCTCAATCTTTAAACGACCTTCACCGTCGATCGGATATGAATGTTCCTTTCGAAGTGCTTTTGTCAATACATCGATCGATTGTTCAGCTGTTGTGCAACATGAATGTTCCAAGGCATGCGCCAACATGGACAATTTGCTCTTCTCTTTTTTTTGTAATTCAAAAGGATCGACAGGATGTCTGATCAGAATTCCTCCGACAAATTGAAATGGTTCGATATCATCTCGAGGATTAAACACCCTCGATTCCATCTCATGCAATATTCGAAGATATTCGATGATTTCAACATCCGTTTCAACCACGACCGAAACGGTCTCGGGATTGCCAGCGATGATTACGTGCTCAAAGGTGTCCTTAGATCGATCCAACGGTTGACGTCCGCCTTGGTTTCTCTTTCTGAGAATCAATGATGAAACCGATCTGAATCTGGGAGACAACAGCTGACGAATCCTTTCAGCGCTTACGATCCCCGAATTCGGATATGTCGTAATCACGGTTCTCGCGTCGATGGATCCGATGAGATGGACAAATGCGGCATCCGCATGTTTCAACGAGCAGAAAGGGGATTTTGTCGATGCCCTATCCTCTCTCATTCCACTTTTATTGACTAATGTTCCATCCGGGTTTCTTCTTTCATCAATCGGTGGTTTGTCCCAAATCGCAATCGAATTGAGTAAGTGGTATGCACTGGAGTATTGATGGACCGTGGCCGGAGGATCTATAAAACAAATATCAGCGCTGTGAGAAGACACGACCTTGTCTGCACTTTCAAGGCGAACCGATCCTCTTGGTATCGGCATGTCAGGAAGTACCGGAGCGTGAAGTTCACAATTCGTACCGATCCTGGATAACGCAGTCTGTTCGTACGATCCGAATCGTTTGTAGTATGAAGTAAAGGTTCCGCCCGTATTTGCTTTTCTCGAAGCTTCGTAAAGCACCGATGCCAAGGCAACACATTTTTCTGCAGCATTGATTTTTTTAGCTATCCAATTCTGCTCGATTTCTTCACGTACGGTATCCAAGAACAGAGCATTGGAACGTGTGAAAAATAATCGTTCCCGATTACCATCGTACGATGTGTCGTCAGACGGAGCATAATAGGTGCTCAGAAAACCGTTGGGAATATCCTTGTTGACCGTTGATGCATATAACCCTTGTAGGTTAAGAATCGTCAAATACGCGTCAATACCACCGAATTCAGCGAACATGGTTGAAATATCTTCGGCATGCAAGGCAAGATATACATAATTAGTGATAAAAGTGAACGCTTCGACATCGGAAGCTATCACCCTACACCCCAATGATCGTGCGACTCTCGCCACGGCACCACTTCCACAGAATGCATCGATGAATAACGATGTTCCCTTCTTTGGTAATAGTTGGGAAATAATCGAACGGAGTTCTTCCTGTAAGGGACGCTTTGTACCTATGATGGAAATGAGTTGGTCACTTTCATATTCCGGGATTTGATATAGCATAGCAGCAGACTCCCGATCCTCGTTCCAGCTTCACCAATTGCCTTGTAAATAGGTGTGAAGCCTGCTACCATTTACCGTGATAAGGGCTTCATATGAAAAGATTATCAGCATTAGTCGGAAATGGCAAGTTGTTTTCTGAATGCAGATTCCCTCTCTTTACCGATCATATAATTAAGCATATCACATTTGATTCTCGCTCAACACTACCAAATTCACTCTTCGTTGCTTTGAAAGGAACTCATTCTGATGGCCATCGGTTCGTTGAAGAGGCAATCATAAACGGCGCTGTGGCAATTATTCACAGCGAGAATCTTACACAATATCATAGGGAAATTGCCTACTTGAAAACCGAATCGCCGAGGAAGGCTTTAAGTGCGTTGACCGCAATTTTTTGGGATAATCCTGAGAAACAGCTTAATATAATTGGAGTCACCGGCACTGACGGAAAGACAACGACATGTGAATTTCTATGGCAATTGCTTTCAAAGAACAACATTAAATGCGGATTACTCGATACAGTTGCTATTGATGACGGTTCCGGTCGAGTCCTTTCACCATATCGTCAAAGCACCCCCGAGGTAACCGACCTGTACCCTTTTCTTGCCCGATGCGTCCAAAACAAGGTAGAAGTAGTTATTCTGGAATCAACCAGCCATGGATTATCAGACGAATTTTCACGGATGTCCGATATTGAGTTTTCCGGAGCGGTATTCACAACCTTCACGAGTGAACATCTAGAATTCCACGAATCTTTGGCCCGATACCTTGATGCGAAAATGAATCTAGTCCGCCAATTAAAAAGCGACGGGTTCATTATTGCTCCGTCTTCTTTCCAACACTTGGATAGAATAATCGAATTGATGCCTTCGCAAGCATCATTATTTACCTACAGTTTGGACGAACACCACCTTGAGTCTGATGTTGTTGCCTCCAGCGTTCGCGTATCGCTTACTGATCGACAGCTTTTTATAGTTTCTGATAATTCTTTTATGGAAACAAGTTTTGCGTACGGACCTTCGGTGTATGCCTCGAACGCTTTGGGAGCTGTGTTGGCATGTTCCCGGATTATTGGCGTACATGCATTGACCGTTGCCCAAAACCTTTTGTCAATTAAACCAATTGAAGGCCGGTTCAATCTCCTAAAGACAGAACTACCTTTTTCAATCATCGTCGATTTTGCCCATACGGCTGATGCCTTCGCCAAGTTATTCTCCCATGTACATAATTTTTTTACCAAAGAACATACCGTGGCATTGTTCGGTGCCGCCGGTGACAGGGACCGATCAAAACGCGCTCCGATGGGCTTTCAAGCTTCACTCTACTGCCAAGCATTGTTTCTCACTGACGAGGATCCACGTTGTGAATCATCGCAAGCAATTTTTGATGATATTACATCAGGAATCCCAGAGAATTCTTTGACCCGCGTATTCGAAATTCCCGATCGGAGCGCAGCTATCGCTAATGCTTTGAATTATTGTAAACAAGGTGACCTACTCCTTGTGTTGGGAAAAGGTCACGAAACATCCATTCAGTATGGAGATTACTCGATTCCTTGGCACGATGAGAAGGAAGTACTTCGACAAGCCGACACCATGGGGCACAAGGAGGAGCTATGAATATCAAACGAGTCGCACTGTTATATGGCGGACGCTCAGTCGAACACGAGATTTCCATCGCTTCAGCTTCCAATATCCACCGGCATTTGATTGACGCGGGTTTCATAGTATATCCGATCTGGATATCAAAAACGGGCCGCTGGTACCTGCAAACAGCGACAGACATGCTGTTGCCACACCTTTCGTCGGATGCAAACGAACTTCTATTGCAGATGGGTAAGGGCATCCTCTTTAAAATGAATGGTGAACAGCTTGATATTGATATATGCTTTCCAATCGTTCACGGTTCAAACGGGGAAGACGGCGTGCTCCAAGGCGTATTGGACGCTGCCAGGATTCCATATGTAGGCAGTCCGGTACACTCCAGCGCTTTGGGGATGCAAAAGCAATTTTCAAAGATTATTGCCAGTCATCTCGGCATTCCCACTTCACGCTGGAAAACAGTCGATGTGGCAACTGCCAAGAGGATGAAAGAGGATGCAACGTATCTTGAATCCTTTTGCATGAACGATCTTTTTGATTTCAGCGATACGATTGTCCTAAAACCGGTGGACGGAGGTTCATCTGTCGGTGTTCACGTAGTACAGAGAAACGCATCCGATGCGGTGTTGCATGCGATCAACGAAGTTTTGAGCTACTCTGAATCATGTTTGATCGAACCGCATATCACCGAAATGGTTGAAATTGAATGTGGGCTGTTAGAAGAACACGGGCATTTGATAGTTTCAGGCTGTGGCATGGTGCATAACGATGACTCGACAGGGCTTCAGTTTCTTTCCTACGAAAAGAAATATGATCCGACTCATTGTGCCACGATGATCATCCCAGCTCCGATTATCGACGATCATGCACGCCGCATACGACAGTATGCCGTTCAATTCGGACTAGCTGTAAACATCCGCGGTTTTGCACGGGTCGATTTCTTTTACCAGCCAAGAACCGGAATCATTTTGTTCAATGAAATCAACACGTTACCGGGGATGACGGCAAACAGCCATTTCCCTCGGCTGATGGCTCACCAAGGATATACTTGGGAAAAAATACTCTTGGCCTTATTTGAATCTGCAACGACCAGATTTTCGATGATGGATTCATTGAAGATTAATCGATAGGGACAATTTGGATGGAGACGATATTCTTTCATGTTGACATGGATGCTTTTTTCGCATCCGTGGAAAGCCTTGATCATCCGCGCTATCAGGGGCAGCCATTGATAGTTGGAGGCATGGGCTCTCGTGGAGTGGTCTCCTCATGCTCCTACGAAGCACGCGCCTATGGGGTTCACTCAGCGATGCCGATGTTCAAAGCGAAGCAATTATGTCCCCATGGAATATATGTACAAGGTCGTATGCATCGTTATAGCGAAGAAAGCCAAAAAATTGTCGAGATCCTTAAAACCTTCTCTCCCAGCGTTCAACAGATTTCAATCGATGAAGCGTTCTTGGATATGACAGGGACTTTTCGTTTGTTCGGACCTGCCGAAGAAGCTGCGAGATTATTAAAACGAACAGTTTTAGAAAAGACTCGATTGGTGATATCGGTAGGGATCGGTGCTTCGCGTTATATAGCAAAAATGGCATCTTCCTATGGCAAGCCCGACGGCCTGTATCGAGTTGCACCGGGAGATGAAATGGCATTCGTCGACAAGCTGGGGTTGGCTAGGTTATGGGGGCTGGGAGAAAGCTCCCTTGCCATGCTAAAGAAATATCGAATTGATAATCCGCAACAGTTGCGCACATTTCAAGTGTCCAGGTTACAAAAGTTATTCGGTGAGGCTGCAGGAGAATTTTATTACAAAGTGAGTCGGGGAATAGATCCCGGCATCTATACAGGGGAGACGAAATCACGATCGATCAGCACCGAAACAACGTTTGCTCAGGATATTAATGATATTGAATTATTAAAACAATATCTACTTCGGATGAGTCATGAAGTGATGTTCAGGGCTCTTGATGAACAGGTTATGGGGAAAACTGTGGCTATTAAGTTACGCTATGGTGATTTCACTACCATCAGCGCACAGATCACCCCTGACAAGCCCATCTATTCGGCCGAAGAAATCTATGTGATCGCCTACACGTTACTAGAACAGCGATGGAAACGATCCCAAAAAATCCGTCTCATAGGAGTTGGCCTGTATCAATTGTACGATGGGGACGCTCCGATACAACATGAATTGTTCGATGATGAATTCAAACGAAAGCGTGAATTGGAAAAGACCGTCCTCTCATTACGTTCCAAAGGTCAGAAGGTAGAAAAAGCAACCTCATTAATCAAGCATGATTGATGGTTCCGTGTGATTGGTGCTACAGTAGAGGCAATGAGAGGTAATCATGGCATTGCATATCGTTCTGCTCGAACCAGAAATTCCTCAAAACACCGGCAACATCGCCCGTACATGTGCTGCCCTCGGTTCTGAATTGCACTTGGTACATCCGTTAGGATTTTCTTTGGATAGCCGCTATCTCAAGCGTGCAGGACTTGATTACTGGCATCTTTTGAAAATCGTCCAATGGGATTCCGTCACCCAATTTCTTGAACATAACAAAGGTGCCGCATTATGGTTTTTCACGACAAAGGCACCGAGAACATACGTTGAAGTTAATTATGGCGATGATGCCTATCTCGTGTTCGGAAAAGAATCGGCGGGGATTCCCGAAGAAATTCTGGTTGATCACCGACGAAACTGTCTGCGAATACCCATGATCGATGAAGCTCGTTCACTTAACTTATCAAATTCAGTTGCGATTGCCGCTTACGAATATCACCGGCAAAAACAATTCGAAGGAATGCAGGCTTCTGGAAGGTTACATCGCCTCCAGTGGACCGTAGAATGTCAATAGGGGGAAATGATATGAAAACTGTCGGTATCGTCGGATGCGGAAATATGGGGTCTGCGGTAGCCGCAGCCTTGAGTAATGACAAAGATTGGAACGTGTTGCTATACGATATCCGTCAAGAATATGCAAAAGACATAGCTACTTCCCTTGGAGCGTCATATTATCCTTTGACCGAGCTCCTAAAACAGAGTGAAATCGTCGTTTTGGCAGTCAAACCTCAAGTTATCGGTTCTTTATACAAAGAATTATACCCATATTCTTCCACATGCTCATGGATAAGCCTGATGGCAGGCGTAACGCTCGACACATTGGAAAAAAGGTTGCGCAGTAATCAGATAGTCAGGATTCAGCCAAATATCGCTGCTCGGGTTGGCAAAGCAGTCACCGCCGTGGCTGCTCATGAAAGAGCAGAAAATTCATTTGTAGAAACCACATGTGCAATCGTACGCAAGCTCGGAAGCGCATACCAAATACCTGAATCGCTCATCCCTGCTTTTACCGGGGTCTCAGGTTCCGGAATCGCTGCTTGCCTTTCATTCCTACACGGGATCGCCATGGGAGGAGTGGCTCAAGGCCTTTCCTACCCTATGGCCCTTTCATTGATCCGGGATACCGCCGAAAGTGCCAGTGCGATAGTAAGAGAATCTCAGAAACATCCGGTTGACTTGCTCACCACCGTATGTTCGCCCGGTGGCACGACCATCGAAATGATGCAGGTACTTGAACAGGGTGCATTCCAAGGCATCCTGATGGATGCTGTAAGAGCAACTGCCGATAAGGTACGATTACTTGATGAATTGTCAGCCTCACAAGCTGCAAAGGATTGATTACACGCTAAAGAATTCATAGGATAAGACAAAATTGCATCTGTTAGGAAGGGATAGAAATGATTGATCTGAAGGAATTGAAAGAAAAGCGCACGATAATCGGTAAAAACATCAAACATCGAAATATGAACATCGATCTTGATGAAATAATCAGACTACAGCATCAGAGAAGTGAACTGCTCCAAGAAACAGAACACCTCAGAAAACAACGTAACGAAAATGCAGCCATGATGAAAAGCAAACTTGATGCGGATCGTAGAGTCCTGCTCATCGCTGAAGGAAAAGCTTTAAAGGAAGCAATCGCCGTTAAAGAAGCCGCTTTGAACGAAATCGAAATCACATACCTTTCGATGGCCAAATCGATTCCCAACTACACCCACCCCGAAGTTCCCGTTGGAAAATTGGATGCGGACAACCTGCAAATAAAAACTTGGGGGAACCCCACTGCATTTGACTTCATTCCAAAAGATCATGTTGAACTAGGTCAAAGCCTTGACCTGATTGATTTCGATACCGCAACACGGGTCAGCGGTGCTAAGTTCTATTATCTCAAGAACGAGGCGGTCCTTCTTGAGCTTGCTCTCGAGCGATACGCTTTGGATATCCTCAGATCTCATGGCTTTACCTTGACCATCACTCCTGACATCGCGAAAGAAGAGATACTCGAAGGAATCGGATTCAACCCGCGGGGAGAGGAAAGTAATATTTATACTATTGAAGGTACCGGAACGTGTCTGGTAGGAACAGCGGAAATCACATTGGGAGGATATCACGCTGGCAGTATTCTGGACAAAGAGCAATTACCGATAAAGATGGCAGGGCTATCCCATTGTTTCAGAAGAGAGGCCGGAAGTGCCGGCCAGTTCTCGAAAGGATTGTACAGGGTCCACCAATTTTCTAAGGTAGAGATGTTTGTCTATTGTTTGCCCGGACAATCGGATATCATCCACAAAGAACTGCTGGAGATTGAAGAAGAAATTTTCCAGGGACTCGAAATACCCTATCGGGTTGTCGATACGTGTACCGGAGACCTGGGAGCTCCGGCTTATAGGAAGTTTGATATTGAAGCTTGGATGCCTGGCAGAGGCGATCAGGGGGAATACGGTGAAGTAACCAGTACGAGCAATTGTACCGATTATCAAGCAAGAAGCCTAAATATTCGTTATCGTGAAGATGATGGGAAAAGCCAATTCGTGCATCTGCTAAATGGGACGGCAGTGGCGGTTTCAAGGGCAATCGTTGCGATCTTGGAAAATTTCCAACAGCAAGACGGATCGGTCAGAATGCCGAAGAAACTTGTCCCGTATTTGGGATTCGACCGCATTATTCGCTGACAATATCCATTCGAGGAGACACAGATGGAACAAACGGCATTGCAAACAGATTTTTATGAACTGACAATGGCTCAAGGATATTTTCTTACCCGACACAACCCTCAGGTGATCTTCGACATGTTTTATAGGAACAACCCATATAACGGAGGATATGTGATTTTCGCAGGTCTTTCCGATTTGATTGAAAAGTTACTCCATTTTTCCTTCACTCCCGGGGATATAGCGTATTTAAAAGAACTCAATCGATTCGATCCGAGGTTCCTGGAATACTTGGAAGGCTTCAAGTTCACCGGGACAATGTATGCGATGGATGAAGGCACGGTGGTATTTCCTTCGGAACCATTGATCAGGATAGAAACCAACTTGATTGAAGCGCAGTTGATAGAAGGAATGCTTTTGAATACTATCAATTTCCAGTCGCTGATCGCAACAAAGACCAGCAGGATGAGTATCGCGACAAATTACGGACAGATCATGGAATTCGGCTTACGCCGAGCCCAAGGTCCAAACGGAGCCCTCAGTGCTTCGAAGGCTGCTTTCATAGGAGGAGCCTCCGCCACGAGCAATACGCTTGCAGGTAAGTATTATAACATTCCCGTTGCAGGGACTATGGCCCATTCATGGATCATGGCATTTGAGGATGAATTGAAAGCATTCAGAGAATTTGCCGACATCTATCCGGATAATTGCATTTTATTGATCGACACCTATGATACTTTGGGCTCTGGAATTGAAAACGCGATCATCGTCGGTAAGGAGCTGAAGAAAAAAGGAAAACGACTTGGAGTTCGCATCGATAGCGGAGATTTGAGTTATCTCTCAAGAGAAATCAGAAAGAAACTTGACGAACATGATCTGACGGATGCTCGAATCTATGTTTCCAATGATCTTACCGAAGAAATCATCGAAGCGTTGGTACGTGATCAAGTACCGATCGATTCTTGGGGCGTGGGGACCCATTTGGTCACCGGAGGGGTACAAAGTTCGCTCAATGGAGTCTATAAGCTCTCAGCGAAACAAGCTTCTGACGGATCATTTATCCCTACCATGAAAATAAGCAATAGTTTCGAGAAGGCCACGAATCCTGGAATCAAGCAAGTCTGGAGATTTTATGATAGCGAACATCTTGCGATAGCCGACCTCATAGCATTGGATGATGAGAATGTCGAGACCGGAATGGATATCATTTTCCACCATCCTGCCAATGAAGCTGATTATTTCGTGCTCAAGGCAGCACGACAAGCCTATTGCAAACCGATGCTTGTATTACAGATGAAAGACGGTAAGCCTGCCAATAAGGCGAAGAGTATCAATGAACTGCAGCAAGCGGTCAGAAACAGTCTTTCGACATTCCATGGTTCGTACAAGCGGATGATAAATCCCCACATTTACAAGGTTTCGCTCTCACGTAAACTGAAGGATTTAAAAATGCGGCTCACTATCGAAGGAAGACAAAAAGCACAACGCAACGGCCACATTATTGGATGATTGCAACAAAATTGAGAATCCCTTCCGCTATCGCATGAGCCATAGCGGTTATCCATTCGGAACTGGCCATATTATTCGAATCCTGCTCATTGCTTATGAACGATGTTTCTACGAGCACAGACGGTATGGCACTTGCATTCAACACCCAAACGTCCTGCTCCTTCACTCCTCTGTCACGCATATCGGGAAACATATCGGTTACGGAAGAACGAATAGCCGATGCCAACATGGTATTAGCCCTGTTTAAGGCCGCATTCAGTTGAGAATCGCTCTCTTTCGCATAACGAAGCAATTGCCATCCCTGGATGCCTGAAGTAAAGAATTGAATCTTTTTATTCATAGATTTTATGAGGATTTCAAACCCTGATACAGATTCGATACCGATACTATTGGTATGGATTGATATGAATACGGCCTGTTCGTTCGGACCTGGGTCGGTGGTTCTGGCAATCGCTGCACGTTGATCTAGCGGGATGAATGAGTCATCCTCGCGTGTCATGACTACGCTGAGTCCAGGGTGTTTTGCTTTGATTATCTCCCGTATCTCCAATGCGATAGCCAACACCACATCTTTTTCCATCAGATGCCCGTTGAATTGCGATACAGCACCCGGATCGGTCCCTCCATGCCCAGGATCCAGTATGATTGTCGAAACAGGCAAATCAAATACGCTGTATGCCGCAAGTCCGGATAAAAAGCACAGCAAGATGATGAAGAATACATATTTTGTCTTGTGCTTCAACGAGGTTCCTCCGGGGCTTTCCATTCATCCATGAGCTGATAAAAATCACTTTTATACAGGGCGATACGCTTTTTCACTTCAGAATGTAACATCCTGTTGTCGGTGTATTTTCCAAATTTCCGGATGTAATTTTTCCCATTGATCTGGCGAATTCCCAAAGCCTTGGTATGACAACGTTCCATTCCATGCAAATCGGAACGATCCTCTATCACCGATTGGCGTGATATGAATTGTAACACGAACTGCGGATGAGCGAATAATGGATAACCATACAACCAACAACGAATTCCAAAATCAAGAAATTGCCAAAAATCACTGGAGATATTGGCATCGAATCCCCTTAGTCGTTGAAAAAGTGCCCTTTCGTACATCCCTATCCCAAAGAACGGATAGAGGGTGGGAACCACTTCCCCTATCGGAAAAAATGGTATCGGATCAATTCGATCGCTCCGGATCATCGGAGCTTGGATCGATGGGACGACCTCCCCGTTACGATTTGCAAAAATCGGGATGATGGCGGCAGGCCGATCGCTTCGCCGTAATAATGTAAACAACAGTTCCTGTTCAAATCGGATAATCGACAGATCGCTACGAGTGATCCAAAAGTATGTCGTGTAACATTCGTCGGCCATGGCATTGATCATCATCCCCAACGGAACCGGATTTGTGAATACGATAAACGTGACGCTCGGATATTGCATCCGTAATTCAACGATCCGGCCGAATTCTTCATACATCAGAACGACCAATGCCCACGGTATTCTTGAAGCATAGTCATCTAACGTACTAATCAATTCATCGACCGTCCCTGTAGCTACTATGCCTATCGACAGCTGTTCTTCCCTGTGCAGCTGGCTGATACGTTTGCCAATATCTTGTTTTCTGTGGAACACCTGATAATTATTCTGCATGGTCAATAAATACTATATCCTCCGGTCTGAAAATTACATCTGCTTTCCCTTTTCCCAGTCTAACCGGAATTTCATTACTTTGACATCCTTCAAGCTCGATAATTTGCGTGCTATTGTAATATGGTACGGCTTTCGCAAAATCATTGATCATCACCACATCTCCGGCGTTGAAAGCCCCTTCGACCGCAATGATACCCGAAGGCAACAGGCTTTTATGTGAACGCAACGCTTTTTCAGCACCGGTATCCACACGAATCGTTCCCATCGGAGTACTGTTCAAAATCCAACGAGCCCGTTGAGAAAGCCGTTTCTCCGGAAGAATGCAGGTACCGACAGGTTCTCCTGCAAGTATCCTAATGATGACATCGGGTTCGAATCCGCTCGCAATCACCGAAGTGCAACCGCCTTGCCGAGCAATCTTGGCGGCAAGTAATTTGGTTTTCATCCCTCCGGTTGAAAATGTACTGCCGGCTTTTCCCGCAAAAGCCATTACCGAATCGTCCAGTTTGTCCAATTCAGAAATCAATGTGGCATGTTTGTCTTTCTTTGGATCTCCGGTATATAATCCTTCGATATCGGTAAGAATTATCAGCAACTCCGCATCGATCTTGCTGGCGACCAAAGCACTCATACGGTCATTATCACCAAAAGCGGTCCCGATCTCTGCGGTGCTTACCGTATCATTTTCATTGAAGATCGGCACCACACCGAGATCAAGCAACGTACTTACCGAATTCTTGAGGTTGACAAATGTTCGCCGGTCATTCATCTCACTTCTCGTTAACAAAATTTGTGAACAGACGACGTTATGGCGTTTGAATGCAGAACGGTAATGATACATGAGAATCGGTTGTCCTATCGACGCACAAGCCTGACGCAGTGCAATCTGTTTTACCGCATTGGCATGCCCAAGTTCCTTGGCACCGAGTCCGATAGCACCGGAAGTGACCAACAATACCTGTAAATTCTTCTCACGCAACGCAACGATACTGTCCACAACTTGGTCGATCCGGTTCGTATCGATACCTTTTGAGTTGGTGAGTAGATTTGTACCGACTTTTATAACTACACGCTTTACGTGGGAAAAATCGCGGCTCATCGCATGATTCCTTTTACCGGGACATTTTTATGGATGAACGGTTTGGCATTTTCTCCAGAATATGTTGCCACAATATGTCCTTGCCCGGTAAGCAACCATTTACTTGTCGTAAGTCCGGAAAGACCGACTGGCCCGCGTGCATGAATTTTCTGGGTACTTATGCCAACCTCGGCTCCAAGACCATAGCGGTACCCATCCGAAAAACGGGTACTACAATTCCAAAACACATCGGCCGAATCGATTGCGGTGAGAAACCGCGTGGCCATCGCCTCATCTTTTGTGAGTATGCAATCGGTATGGCCGGATCCGTGCATTGTTATATGGTCTATCGCCTCATCTATCGAAGAGACCACCTTTATCGCGATTTCATAGTTCAGGTATTCCGTATCCCAATCTTTTGAAGTAGCCGCTATGCAGCCGATGATCTTGGATACTTTTTCATCTCCATGGATAACCACCGAATATCGGTCTAGCGATTTCTTCACATCTGGTAGTAACCTTGATGCGATATCTTCATGAATCAAAAGTGTTTCCACGGCATTGCATACCGCAGGATATTGGCACTTTGAATCGGTTATCACCGATACTGCCATTTCAAGGTCGACTTTTGAGTCCACATATATCGCACAGAGTCCGTCCGCATGCCCAAGAACTGGTATTCTGGTTGAATCCATGATGTGTCTTACGAATTCGTTCGATCCACGGGGAATCATCAGATCGATTAGATCATCCATAACTAACATTGCATTTACATCCTCGCGGCTCTCGAGGTGCACGATCCAACCTGATCCGGCGGCAAATGGCATGAGGGCGCGACGAATCGAATCTATCAGGGCCCTGTTGGTGGCCAAGGCTTCCCTTCCCCCCTTCAATACGATGGCGTTTCCACTCTTTAGGCAAAGACAGACAATCTGGATAAGTGCGTCAGGCCGGGATTCGAACACCATTCCTATCACTCCGATGGGCACGCTTATTCGTTGTAATAAAAGGCCTTCATCCAAAACGCGACGCTCAGCTACGATTCGTAACGGATCATCCAAGACGGCAACCTCACGAATCTGGATGCAAGAAGCTTCCAACTTCTGAGAGTCGAACACCAAGCGCTTGCGCAAAGGTATCGGCAATTGGTCTCTCGTCGCGGCGTCCACATCAATTTGGTTCGCTGCGAACAATAACTGAGCATCATGCTCCAATTGCTTTGCTATGGCCAATAACATGGCATCCCGTTCGTCGCGATCACAGGTTGCCAACAACCGTTGGATTCTACGCGCTTCAGCTATCTGTATTCTGCTGTCAATTTTATTCACCATTTTCCCCTCGAACATATCTGCACATCAGATTACCTCGAATTAGTAGTCGAATCAATGCCTTCCTCCATTGTGTTTTCAAATACATAATGGTACAGTTGTAGTCCGAGGAGTCAATTATGAATAAAATTCACAACCGCTCGGTGGCAATCATCATCATATTAGTGATTACAAGCGTGTTATTTTCACAAGGATTGCAAGAAACACCAAGGCAAACGGTCAACCACGCGATCGATGCAAAAGGACGGACCGTGACTATCAATCAGGAAATCGAGAGCATTCTAATCCCAGGAAGAGCTGCATTGATGCCTGCCGATGCGTTGTACCTATTTTTTGAAGCCAATCAGATTCCGGTCACCATGTCGAATACCAACCAAGGCCTCGGAGATTTTTACGACCTGATTATCCCGAAGCAATCACAACAAGAACGTATATCGCAACAGATATCGATCGAACAGATAGTCGCGCTAAAACCTTCACTGGTGATTACCAAAACGAATAACTATGAAGCGCTGTCAAATAAACTCGATTTGTTTGGCATCCCCCTATTCTACATGGATCTGGAATCAAGCCAGCAGTGGAAAGATGAAATCACGCAACTCGGGTCGTTGCTCGGCAATCCGGACAGAGCTGAACAAATCAATTTATTTTATTACAATCGAGAAAAAATTGTGACCGATATGATCAAGCAGATAGACGAACAAAAAAAACCGAGTGTTCTGATATTGCAAGTTGCCACCTCAGACGGGGCAACCACATTTTCTGTTGCCCCTTCGACCTGGATACAGACAGAGATGGTGAAAAAAGCCGGCGGGCTTCCGATCTGGACGGACAGTGCTCTTATGGAACATGCTTGGAAAATTGTTACGTTTGAACAGATAGCCAACTGGAATCCGGATGTGATCTATCTTGTGCAATATCGCCAAAGTCCGGCAAACATCCTTTCAGACATCTATGCAAATGAACGATGGAATTTGTTGGATGCTGTCAAAAATAATCGTGTCAAGGCGATTCCCGCAGATTATGTCAGTTACGGTCAACCTGATAGCCGCTGGATACTCGCTTTGGAGTTCATCGCCGCAGACCTTCATCCGAAACAATTCCCACTATTCGATATGGAATCCCAGATACGTTCTTTTTACCAGGACTTATACCATATACAAGATAAGCAGGTCCTCGATACTATTATTGAGGCATACAGGAAATACTAATCATCATGTCCGATTCATTCCAGGATATCCAACTTAGAAAATACAGACAAACATTGTATCGCTCAAGAAACAATGTACTGATGCTCGTGGTGTTGTTACTATTCGCCATCCTAATATCGTTACTTGCGGGAAGGTATCCCAAACCCGGGATCGCTATGGCTGAAGCGATAACCGGCGATCCCATGATGTTGTCGATCATCCGTGACCTACGTCTGCCGAGAGTGTTGTTGGCCATCTTCGGGGGAGCGATGCTCGCCTGTGCCGGATTCGTATTCCAACTGCTTTTTGCCAATCCGTTGGTCGAACCCGGGTTTTTGGGAGTTTCCCAAGGAGCTTCTTTCGGGGCAGCCGCGACGATAGTGTTCTTCGGATATTCTCCGATACTCATCCAAGTATCCGCGACATTCTTTGGATTGGCCGCATTAGTCATGTCGTACCTTCTGGCGAAAAAATTT
>JAAYIV010000121.1 GCA_012523305.1 Spirochaetales bacterium | reverse complement strand
GGGGTTTGCCAGGGATTCGCTGATTGGCGAGAATTGCCGGTGGACATCATTCGATTGATCGTAATCGTCGCGATTCTCACGACAGGATTTTTTCCTGGAGTAGTAATCTACGCACTCTTGGCCCTCATCATCCCGATCGAACCGGCATTCAATGATACTTCTTCCCGTGAAAAGGTGTTTGGAACATACGCTCACCCATCAGGAAAAAGTTATGACAATTTTGCAAAAGAGAGTACAATAAATAAAGAGCGCGAATGGGATAAGCGGTTTTATGAGGGTGCCGTATGAAAAGGTTTTTATTCCTGATACCCGTCTTTTGTGTAGTGGCGATGACAGTAATATTTTCAGGAGCCGCTACCATAAACAATTCATCCTTTGACATTGAAGACTTGCATGATAACGGGACAATCACTATCTTTACAGATGTTCCCAGTGTGATCATCGAACAACACAAAAGCGTAACGTCCGGTCAGGTAAGGCTCGTTGGAAAAGATTGGTCGAAATTCAATGTGTCCGTAGATAATATCGATGGTAACTTCACGATTGAAGTTGAGCTAAAAGACGAAAAACAAACCCTTCAGGCTAATCGAATCCATTCCGAGTTGCGTGTAGAACTACCAGCAGATTTCCAAAATGGATCTTTATTAATCAATACATATGCCGGAGATTGTAAGATCACCTCGAATGTTTCATGTTCAAAGATGGGATTATCAACCTACTCCGGTGACATCGAGGTAGTGGGAGCAACAGCTAATGAAAAGATTTCTCTCACAACATATTCAGGTTCGATCACAGGACGGTCCCTTGCTGCGAGCGCGATCGCATTGTCAACAGCCTCAGGGAATATCAAATTCGACCGGCTTGATGTTGGAAAAGAAGGCTCGTTCGTAGCGAACAGCATGTCAGGCAATGTTGAAATCAAGGATATGGTGGCGTATCACGTTGCGATCGATTCAATCAGTGGCAACGTGAAGTGCAATATTCCGAAGAATTTCAATGGTGCTGTGGTAGCAAGGACTGTCGTTGGCAAGATCCAGAATAATTATCACAACTTACCAGAGGCCAATATCCAGACGAGTTCCGACAATTCGAATACCGCGACGGACTCTATTCATATCTACACGATCACGGGTGCGATCACGATCAAAGACTGAACATCTTTGTGGTGCTTGCTTGCACACTGCAAGGCGGTAGTTCATGAACTTCATCTGTTGTCATATCGATCCTCAATTTATGTGCATTCAATTTTTGCATGCTTCTATCGTTGACCATTGTAGTCCCTTGAGAAGGCAGTAACACGAATAGATCTGTACACAGGATGCTGAAAAAAGAGAAGCCAATCATCGTGCAAGATCACGCATACGTGAGTTCACAATTTGAAACCATATTGAACTTGGAAGAAGTCACATGATGCATGTGGCTTCTCACGGTTTATTCAATGAGATATTGCCAACAAGTCTGGACACAAGCTGACATATGTGTAATTAATTTATATATTGTCCCTAATTAGTCATAGGATTTGGGGTGACTCATCTTGATAATTACATGAATTTACCGTAATTCAAGAGAGTAATTGAGATTGAGGGAGAAGAAGACAAATTCAGGCAGTCAAGTGAAAGTAACAACCTTTTTTTCTACCCCATGATGTTGGCAAGCGTTCGTGTCCATGTACCAAAGCATGGATAGAGTATGGGAGAAATCATGTCGCCTGATGAGATGGTCATTGTTAGTACTTCAATTTCGACAATAGCAACGATACGAGAATATGCAAGTGACGTTGTGGTTCATCCGGTAGACACTGTCAGAGAAACATTACTCCTGTTGGATCGTAATAAACATATCTCAATTGTCCTAGTCGACATGAACATGCCTGATAATGAAGGACTAAACAACATCAAGGCTCTTACGTCAGAAAAACAATACGCCACTATATGTGTTATCATGATCACAGATGCCAATAATCCAGAATTTGAAATTGAGGGATTACGATTGGGAGCGATTGACTATATTCGAAAGCCCCTCCATAAAGAATCATTTCTGGCTCGGATCAAGCTTCATCAACATCTCATGCATCATAACAATATGGATGAAAAAGTGAAACGAGACAGGTTGATGCTCGATGCAATTTTCATGCAAGCCCCCGTAGGAATCGCAATTTCGTATGGGATTACTTCAATTGATGATAAAAATGATTTATTCGATGTGAATCCGATGTATGAGCAAATCACGGGCAGAACGAAAGAAGAGCTCAAACAACTGGGATGGACCAACATCACCCACCCTGATGATGTTGGAAATGAGTTTGAGACATATCGCAAACTGAAATCGGGGGAGATTG
>JAAYIV010000120.1 GCA_012523305.1 Spirochaetales bacterium | reverse complement strand
GCGATCGGGACAGTTCATCACGAGGTTCATTTCACCATCCAAGAAGCGATCGATGCCGTCAGTGATGTTATCTACCATTTGGAGACGTTCGACATCACGACTGTCAGGGCTGCAACACCGATGTACTTGTTAGCAAGGGTTATCAGATCAATGGGCATCAAGATGGTGCTTTCAGGGGAGGGCAGCGATGAGTTGTTCGGAGGGTACCTCTACTTCCACAAAGCCCCCGACGCCTTTGAATTCCATGAAGAGACGGTTCGCAAGCTGGGGAAGTTGCACTTATACGATTGTCTAAGAGCAAACAAAGCATTGGCTGCCTGGGGTGTGGAAGGCCGGGTTCCGTTTTTAGATAAGGAATTCATGGATGTGGCCATGTCTCTCAACCCGGTGCTTAAGATGTCGAAAACGACAGATGGTTCCAAACGAATTGAGAAATGGCTGTTGCGCAAAGCATTCGAAGATTTGCTCCCGAATGAGATCGTGTGGCGTCAGAAGGAGCAGTTCAGCGATGGAGTCGGGTATCGTTGGATTGATTCCATCAAAGCATATGCAGCCGAGCAGGTGACCGATGAGCAATTCGCAGTTGCGTCGAAACGATTTGCCATCAACACTCCGAGTACCAAGGAAGAGTATTTGTACCGTGCAATCTTCGCAAGCCATTTTCCGAGTGAGAGTGCGGCTCGTTGCGCCCCCCATGAAGCTTCGGTGGCATGTTCGACTGCCAAGGCCCTCGAATGGGACGCTGCTTTCCAGGCGATGAACGAGCCAAGCGGGCGTGCGGTTTACGGTGTGCATGAACAAGCGTACGGACAGGTGAAATACTGAGCGTGGCAAAGGCTTACCCGCTTATACATGAGAACTTTACAAGTCATATCCATGCAATCTGATTTGGTTGTATGATTGTCATTTTACACCGGTGAGCTCCAGGAGTCGAATTCGAAAAAACTGTTTGGCTTTGAACGGGACGCTGACACCCCATACGCATGTTACGCATCGTGGGCAGATCTATTCGTATCGTTTCATCTAATTCTGACCAAGATTTTGTCTTAGTATGAGAACTCGTTGTATGCATATCCGAACATATCAAATGGCATGCATTATGATATGTGTAACTCGATAATAGTCATCGGAAATAATTGATACCACCTTGAGTAATTTCTTGCTATACTTACCTATCACATAATAAAGCGGAGGGTTCTCCATGAAGTTGCATTCCTCCGGCAGTAAGCGATGTGGCAAAATACTAATACTATTGGGGATTTCGGTTGGATTGCCGTATCCGTTATTAGCCGCTGATTTGATCATCCCAAAATATACTTCAAGCGGAGATGTCGCATTTGTTATCGGCCTGTTGGCCCTTGGCGTGTTGCTAGGCTTATTCGCCTATACCCTGTTTTTGGCAATTTCCACAAAGGAGACAATGTTTGTCTATTTTTCCATCATCGTATTTTTATTGACCATTTTGCAGACTTTTGCAGCCTATGATCGGTTTTTATTCCAACTGACCTATAACCGGGTGACCATAATCACCCACTTGCTTTTTATAACATTCCTGCTCTTTTTCGAAGACTTTTTTTCGTTGGCACGCCATCGTCCGCGATTATCAGGATTTAACCGAATATCTTTGTATGTCATCGCGGGGTACACGATTGTTTTTGTCGTACTGAAATTTATGTTCCCCGAGGCTGCGAATCTTCATTCGGTTCTTGACTTTATCCGCGAACTATTCGTGTTTTATACCAACATCTTATTTATCACGACGATCGTACTATCGATGTCATGGATGAAAAGTGAAGCGTTGATGATCTTGATCGCCTTCATACCGCCGGCTCTTCTCACATCAATCAATGCGATGAATATATTTGAGTTCATGCACCGTTATCAGACAACCGTAACATTTTTGATGCAATACAACCAACCGATAGGACTTTCATTACAAGGTATTTTATTTTCACTCGCCATGGCCAACCGTTACAATCGCTTGAAGCTTGCACGGCAGATTTCCGAGCAAGAGAGTGAAAGATTGAGGAGAATCGATCACGAAAAGACTGAGTTTTTCATGAACATGAGTCATGAAACACGTACGCCGCTGACTATCATCATGGGGATGACCAGCCAACTTCGACAGGGAAAGTTCGGAAACTCCATCAAGGCCAATGATGGCATCTTGGCAGCAATCGAACGCAATAGCATGCGTTTGTTACGCCATGTCACTCATTTGCTACGCTTAGGCCGACCGCTGCAGACAGCAGCAATCACTGCGATTCCCGTAGCACGGCAACTACAACAGATGGTTCAGGAATTCAGCATCGTCGCACAAAACAAACACATCAGATTATCCTATATCCAAGATGACACGATCAATTTCGTATCGGTGTTTCTCTCCTATGATGATATTGAGATCATCGTGATGAATCTGTTATCGAATGCATTGAAATTCACCCCGGAGGGAGGTTCTGTTACGGTACGAGCCTATCTGGATGAAAACAAATCATTAGTAATCGAAGTCAAAGACACAGGTTGCGGAATGTCAGAGGACATGATGCTCTCAATTTTTGAACGATATTCAAGTTATGTACACCCGACAGATCAGATACAAACCGGCCTCGGCCTTTCGATCGTCAAGAGCATCATGGACAATTACGGAGGAATGATCAGTTGTAAGAGCCTCCTGGATAAAGGAAGTACATTCACCCTCACCTTTCCTCCGAATCTCATCGGACACTATGAACGGTCCCAGACTGATTCAAATGAATCGTTACCCCGTCTCGGATCGATGTACACGATGGAATTCTCAGACCAACCAGAAATCAACCAATATGATATTGAACGGATAACTTCCGATGAGAAATCTCCGACGATCCTGGTCGTAGAAGATGATCCGGACATGTTGGCTTACATCAGGATGGTTCTTCAGCCACACTACCAAGTCATCGGTGCCAACAGTCCCGAGGAAGGTTTGCATCATTTAGAACTAGAGCAAATCGATTTGATCGTTTCAGATATCATGATGGGGACGATCAATGGACATGAATTTCTCAAAATGGTAAGACAGCACACCAAAGACAATCCTATTCCGTTGATTTTCCTCACCGCCAGGGAGTCAGTGGAAGAACAGATCGAGAGTTTACATGAAGGGGCTTTGCGTTACATCACAAAGCCTTTCAGTCCCGATATGCTTATCGCTGGTATCGAAACCATTCTGAATCATGACAAAGAGCTAATTCGAACGAAGGTCGATTTCTTGCGCAAGGGAATCGATTCGTTGCTCAGTACATTCGAGCATCCTGACAAGCTTGATCGAGATATCTTCAACGAAGACCAATTTGAACAAAAATGTATTGAAGCACGGCTTTCAACTAGAGAAATCGAGGTTGCAAAATTAATTCTGATCGGCAAAAGTGACAAGGAAATCGCTTCGATGCTCAATCTCTCGCCACGAACCATAGCGAACCATAACCGGAGCATATATCAAAAAATGGAAGTGGGTAGCAGATTCGAACTCATATCAAGATTTTATTACAAAGGCTTCAACCATCGTTGAATGATACTAACGGAAGCTTGATAATCATCGCCGCCAATGAATGGATGATGGCAATCAGCGAAAAAGGAACGAGCGTCAGCAGCAGCAGCAATTCATACCACAGAGAACTTCGGGCATCTGAGTCGCCTTTCAATCGCAAGATAAAAGCCCCCCATGCGATTCCATACACGTTGCCGACCATGATGATACGTATCGCTGCCAGGATTCCCAGGGAGATGTGCTTCCCGTATGTTTCAAGAATCCTTTCCCATGCCGCCTTTGACGGCTTGCCGCCGGTATCGGCATAATGTTGGGCGAATAAAAGTGCTTCAAGTTCAAATTGCGCGACATGCCCCAAATTCCCTCCGAGAAGAAAATCGATATCCTCTTGTTTCATTCCTTGTTCCAAAGCCATCCTGGTATGGGCGTAAGAACAGAGGGCACATCCGTTCACTTGAGTGACCGCCAGCATGATTCTTTCAATAAAATGTTTTCCCATTCCATACCTTCGCTTTGCCTTGCCCAAATACATGGCAGTCCTACATGCATCGAAGAGTATGGTATACGACTGTGCGATTGAATAGAATTTATTGGAATGATGCAATTTCATCATGCGGCCTCCCGGGTATGGTAACAAACCTACAGAAAAAGAAACCGATTGACAACAAGCTTTGAGTAGTGTCGCTTAATGTGGTGGCAATGACGCGGAAAACACTGTACCAACACAGGCCAAACCGTACGCTTTTACATCGGAGGCGACTACGGCACATTCTCCTTGCAATAATTGCATCTGTTCGTCTTCTACGGTGATCGTTGCAGAACCTTCTAAACAGAAGAGGATTTCTATTGACGCATGCTTTATTGAAAATGTCCCGTTTCGCATAACCGACAAATAAAAATCGGGAGACGGTGTTTTGAAATGCACACCCGACTCGTCTATTTCTGGTTTCAGTTTCTTTACCGGGTATTCACATGCAAGCATGACGCGTTCCAACTCATCGACATCCATATGTTTGCTGGTCAATCCCGCACGCAGCACATTATCCGAATTATTCATCAATTCGATGCCATTGCCCTTCACATAGGCATGCACGATACGAGGCTCTAGATATATTGCTTCGCCGGGATGTAATTGAATCACGTTGAGGAAAAACGGAGCAAAAACCCCGGGGTCCGCAGGGTATTCTGCAATTGCATTGATGGCGATTCCCGCAGGGGTGAGATACTGACCGTCAAACATTGGTCCCCAGGCAGACAGTGATGCGGCATATTTCTGTATGCATAGAACGAGATCAGCCGGATCAAGTCTATAAAGTGAATGGAAGAAAGCTTGCATCGGATTGGCATGATTATCGCAATTGCCAAAAAATCTTTGATACAATGGCCCTAATAGCTTACTCAAATCCTCTTTGGCGGCAATCCAAGGCCGAAACCCGCACATTGCTGTTGTCGGCGTGATCGCATAAAGCATCTCTGCTTTTTGATTGCTATCCTGGTAATTCCAAAATTCATTGGTAACCCGTGTTCGTTTCTTGGCTTCCAAAGCATAGCCTTCAACGGCTTGGGCTTTCGTCGGATGACATTGGATCGATAATGGTTTTTCAATGGCCATCAACTTGAATAAAAACGGTAATTGCTCAAGCGAACCCAAATACTGACGATTCATGGATAAAAAATCGCCGAGTGTTCGGTTCGCAGCCGAGGGAACCAGAGAAGGAGCATTGGGATGGGTTCCCATCCATAGTTCCCCGACAGGAGAGCCATTGGCCGGAGCACCTACCAATTGCTGGATGTACGATGTGCTTCCCCAAAGAAAAGCTTTCATTTGGGGTGTGATCTTTACAATATCCATGTCAGTAGTCTATACCCATTTCCAACAAAAAGTCATTCACATGAACCAATAATTTCTTATCTTCTTCGGTGAGAAGCGGGAACGGACGTCTGCAGGCACCATGTTCGATACCTCGCAATGAAATGATGTGTTTTATGGAAGCAAAAAACTTTCCTGTCGAACCTAACTGTTTGATGACATAATTTGCCTTATGTTGGAGTTCTTGCGCTGTTTTCACATCTTGATTGTTAATTGCGTCTCGCAATTGGATGAATAGTTTTCCCATGATATTGTAAGTACTTCCGATTGCCCCGTCAGCACCGACGGTCAAGCCGCAGATGCACATTTCATCACTTCCATTATAGACGATAAGTGAGGGATCAGCTTCTTTGATTCGTTCCAATGCAAAAAAATCTTGGCTGGTAAACTTCAGTCCGACAATTCGTGGATTTTTACGCATTTCTGTCATCATTTCAGCCGTGACTGTCACCCCGCTCATTTTCGGAATATTGTATACGATTACAGGAGCTTGTGCTTCATCAGCGATATCACAGTAATATTTAACGATATCCGGTCCCTTGAAATTGAAATAAAACGGAGTGACCGCACTGACCGCATCGACTCCGGTAGCCACAGCATGTTTTGCCAAATCTATGGTAAGGTCGGTTCCGATACTACCGCAATGGGCGATGACGGTGGCACGATGCGCATTGGCCTTTACCACTGACTCCAATATACGTTTACGTTCTTCATGGGAGAGCAAAAATGATTCTGCAGTACTACCACACACATAAAAGCCTTCCATCCCTTTGGAAGCCAACCTGTCGACGTGTGCTTCCAATGCTTCATAATTTACTTCTGCACGATCATTAAACGGTGTGACCAGCGCTGCAAAAATTCCTTCCAACTTTCCCATGATGTCCTCCCCAATGGTGTTGTCTACTCTTGTATCCCAAGAATTGCTTTTTTATATCGTTCATCGAAAAGCGGCTTCCCGCTCCATAGATGGCTTCGTACTGCTTCCATCGCCTCGTCCGGGTTATCGGTAGTGAGCTTGTCGATCAAGGCGGCGTGGTTCTGACGTTCTGTAAAACTTCGATCGGATAATCTATTGATATTTGAAAATACGCCCACCCTGATAGACCTGATGAATTCGCGGGTGAATATCGGCATCCCGCAAAGGTTCACCAGCGAAGCGTGTAAACTAATCTCAGCTTTCTTAAACGTAAGTGACATGAACTGGCTATTCTTGGCCATATCGTCCATCCATTTCGCATATGATGAGAATTCATCGTAAAAAGCTCTCACTTTTTTCCCGCAGTATAATTTTGCCGCAGTACACTCAAATGATTCACGTATGAGTAATTGGGCCAAGGCATCCTTTTCCTTGACAGGACTCACTATGGTTCCTTTACGAGGTACGCTCTCCAGGAAACCTTCAAGTTGAAGTTGGACCAAAGCTTCCAGTACCGGAGCAACGCTCACCCCAAGTTCCTGAGCAATCAAACGCCGGTTTATCAGCATTCCCGGTACCAGTTCTTCATTCATGAATCGTCTGATGAGTTCTTCGTATACCAATCGTGTAAGTGAATTTTTTTGATGGGTGATATTACTGACATCTTTCTCTGACAATATCACTGTTTGTTTCATTGCTTTACCCCCTGTCCACAGAATCGCGTGAACATATAAGCTACCTGAGAGGGTGCATGGGCATCAGAAGCCAGCGAGTAAGTGATTCTAAAAGGTTCACTCCATGCAAGGGCGTCAGTCGCAGGCAGAATACTGTTGAAATTCTTTGACAGACCGCTCGTGTTCACTTCCAGGAACATAGTATGTTGCTCTAGTTTTTCATAGATTTGTTCGTAATGGCTTCGCCATGGTTTCGGATCATAGGCCGATGATCTCAGAGCCAGGGCATACCTGAAAAAATCGAGATGGGCCAAGCCGTCGAACAAATCGGTTTCAATCATCTGGCAAGTAAGATCAAAAGCATGGGCGACGAGTCGTTCGTCACTGAAGTTCTTTGTTGTCTCAAGATGCGGATCGACGTGAAGGTGTATCGAGCCAAGCACGAGATCGAACGCATAGGTCTTTTTTAGGTTTTCTATGTTGATAAGGTTGCCCTGATGATAATCGGCCTCTATTCCGACCAGAATCTTAATCTTTGACCGGTATTTTTCTTTCAATGCATCGGCGAACACATAATAACTTTCAAGCTCGTCCATCGACAATGTATGAGTCGCCTTACAAGTAGGTGCCATGGGAGCATGTTCGGTAAACGCGATGGTCGCGAGCTTTCGTTCGATGGCTCTTTCAACGAACCGCTCCATACTCTCCTTTGTCTTTCCCTTTTCAAACGGGTGTGTATGCATATCGCTTGAAACATCGATAAAAATCATTTTAAAGAGGCCTCCTTCATCAGGTTGTCCATGATGCTCTTCGCCTCACGAGCCTTTGCAAGTGAATCTGGTAGGCATTGGTGGCGTTCATGGACTATCTCTAGGTGGAAATCTCCTTTATAACCAATATCTCTCAAAGCAAGCAATACCTTGTGCCAATCGATTATGCCACGGGTAGGCATGATATGATAGTCATGCTTGAGTCCGTCGCTGTCGGATACATGAAGCCCGTACAATCGTGAAGAAGCCCATCGAATCAACTCGGACACATCCAATTGTTGTGCGCACGCATGAGCCGTATCGATAGCCAATCCCAAATCGTTGACCGAATCAAGCAAACGTTCCAAATCGGCAGGAAGGGTGCCGACATAACGTCCGCAGTCGAATTCTAGATCAATCTGATTTTCCAATGCGATGGCGATACCGTATCGCGAGGCGATCTGAGTTGCCGAAGATAGCATTGAAATAGTCTGTCTAATCAACTGATCACGATATGCTTGCAGCGAGAGGCCATCAGGAATCGCTGCTGCTCCGCGATACGGATGTATCACGATCACATGGGCGCCGATAGCCTCCGAGACTTTCGCTAATGTTTCGATCACCTTAATCTGGGCATTGATATCACTCAATGGATACGGAGCATGCATTTGGGTAGTTTTGACATCCCCGCTCAGATTACGATAACGAGTGATTGAGTCGTCAAGGCATTTGGCGGCGACAAACCAGCTGTACGCATTACGCTCGTCAAGCTCACAGACTTTCCAATCGCACCGGTGAAGGATTGAGAATGCATCTTCCAGAGGATGTTGTTCATGTAGCAGACAAAAACCAGTCCACAAGCCGAGCTCCATCGTTCAAGACTCCTTTATCAGGTGACATGCGACCTGATGGTCGTCATCGAATGTACGCAATAGGGGTAATTCATCTTTGCAACGAGGTAACGCATACGGACATCGTGTAGAAAACGGACATCCTTTCGGTTTGTGCAAAGGAGAAGGAATCTCTCCTTTCAACATAATCCTTTTACGCTGCCGTTCTGTTTTCGGATCTGGTTTCGGCACGGCACTGAGCAAGATCTTTGTGTACGGATGCAAAGGATTGCTGAATAGTGCCGATTTTTTAGCTATTTCAACAATAACGCCCAAATACATGACCGCGATCCTGTCGCTGATATGACGGACCACACTCAGATCATGAGCGATGAACAGATAGGTTAATCCGATTTTCTCCTGCAAATCCTGTAAAAGATTGATGATCTGGGCTTGAATGGAAACGTCCAACGCAGCGATCGGTTCATCACATACGATGAATTCAGGATTGAGTGCGAGAGATCTGGCAATCCCGATCCTTTGTCTCTGCCCCCCGCTGAATTCATGCGGGAAACGATTCATGAACCTCGGATCCAGCCCCACCATGCTCATCAGGTCCGATACTCGGTCTTTGCGTTCCGAACGATCGATCAGACGATGTGCCAACAACGGATCGCTGATGATATCTATTACCGATTGCCGAGGATTGAGTGAAGCATACGGATCTTGAAAAATCATTTGCATCCTAAGGCGCATCGGCAGCATTTCTTTTTTTGAAAGTTTGGAAATATCAGTGCCATCAAATGTAATGGTACCGTCGGTGATATCCAATAATCTGAGAATCGCCCTTCCGGTGGTAGTCTTACCGCAACCGCTTTCACCGACCAGACCCATCGTCTCACCTTGTCTTATCGAAAACGAGACGCCGTCGACAGCTTTCACTTCATTGATCTTTTTCTTGAAGATGATTCCTTGGGTCACGGGGAAATGCACATGCAAATTATCAATTTCAACCAAAGTTCTCATATCGTTTCTCATGTACATGTCCTCACATCAAAAAGCAAGCAACCAAATGGTCGGCACTTATCGGTTTAAGCAGTGGATTTTCTTTTAAACATTTGTCCATCACATGTTTGCAACGAGGTGCGAACGGACAGCCTATGTTCAGCTTATTCATATACGGAGGCATCCCTCCGATAGAAGTCAATCGCTTCGAAGCATCTTCGTTCATCGAAGGAAGACTCTCCAACAATCCTTTCGTATACGGGTGAAGCGGTCGTTCGTACAGATCATCCGAACTTGCAGATTCAATGATGTATCCGGCATACATGACCATCACGCGATCGGCCAAACTAGCCACGACTCCCAAATCGTGAGATATCCAAATGATTGAAGTCCCGATCTGTTTCCTCAAATCTTTCACCAGATCAACGATCTGAGCCTGGATGGTGACATCGAGAGCGGTTGTCGGTTCATCCGCGATCAACATCTTCGGATCACACATCAATGCCATGGCGATCATCGCCCTTTGCCGCATCCCTCCTGAAAATTGAAATGGGTAATCTTTCAATCGACTTTCGGGCGATGGGATACCCACCAATTCAAATAAGCTCAACGCTCTGGCAAGAGCTTCCTTTCGTGAGCTTCTGAAATGGGCCATATGGCCTTCGATCATCTGTTCACCGATGGTAATCACTTGATTGAATGCGGTCATCGGATCTTGGAAAATCACCCCTATTTCCTTTCCTCTGTACGGACGGATCTTGTCACGTTTCAGCTTGGCGAGATCGACACCTCCGAATAGCACGCTTCCCGAGTCGATTTTCCCCGGGGGCATCGATATTAGTTTGAGCATACTCATGCAACTGACGGTTTTTCCACTTCCACTTTCACCGACGATCCCGAGTGTTTCTCCCTTATGTAAATCATAGTTGATGCCATTCACAGCGTACACGGTTGCTTCCCGGGTATAAAATGCAACCCGATAATCCCTTACTTGTAATAATATTTCTTTCTGCTCCATATGATTTCAACCTCAATTACAAGTTCATTTTGGGATCGAGTGCGTCTCGAAGCCCGTCACCGATGAAATTGATGCTCAACACCGTTAGAGCGATCATCAACCCTGCCGGAATCCATATCCAGGGCATCGTCTGCAATTTGTACAAAGAAGAAGAATCCTGGAGAATATTTCCCCAACTCGGAGTCGGTAACGGAACGCCCAATCCGAGAAACGAGAGGCTGGCTTCAGTCATAATTGCATTCGCTATGTTGAATGTCGCGTTGACAATGATCGGACTAAGCGCATTAGGAAGTATGTGGGAAAACAAAATTTTACTATCACGGATACCGAGGCATCGGTCCGCTTCAATAAATTGCCGTTCCCTGAGGTAGAGGATTTCTCCCCTTGTAATCCTAGCGGTACTCGTCCAGTTGAGCATTGCGATCGCTAGCATTGAATTCCACAGACTCGGACCAAGGATCACCACTAAAATCATTGCGATGATCAAAAACGGAAAGCACATGACCGTATCGGTGAAACGCATAATGATCATATCGGTTTTTCCACCGAAATAACCGGCGATTCCTCCCAGAAGAATCCCGATACAGGTAGAGAATATGACCGAAACGAATCCAACCGACAGCGAGACCCTTCCTCCGAGCAACAACCGCATGAACACGTCACGGCCAAGCTCATCGGTTCCCAGCCAGTGTCCTGCATTGGGTTTCTGAGAAATTGCCAAAAAATTCAGGTCAAACGCGATATTTTGATTCTTCATCGGATAGAATACGGATCCGGCGATGATACACAAGAGCATTATCAGGCCAAAGACTGCAAGCCTGTGACGACTGAAACGTATCAGAGCTTTTCTGAGAAAACTGTCGCCAGTTACAAAATCATTCTTATGTAAAACAACATGTTCTTTCATTGTCGCACCTTATTGATATCTGATTCTCGGATCCACAAAAGCATATGCAAGATCGGTTACTAAATTACTGAGCAACACGATGATACTTGATATGAAGCACAGCCCCATGAGCAAAGGATAATCACGTTGGGTAATCGCATTGTTGAATGCCGAACCCAATCCAGGCCATTGAAACACTTGCTCGATGATCATCGCTCCGCTGAACAACACCGGAATGTTCAATCCGATTAATGTCACGATGGGGATGAGCGCGTTTCGCAAGGCGTGTTTCACTATGACGTTCCGCTCCTTAATGCCCTTGCTCCTTGCCGTCCAGACATAATCACTGTTGAGCACTTCCAACATGCTCGCCCTTGAATACCGTAGGAATTCAGCTATTCTGAGCACGCTAAGACTCAAAGCAGGCAAGAACATATGCCAGAGCACATCCTTGAACCCTCCGTTGGCGCCTATGCTGACCATCCCGTTGGTGGGAAATACCGGATTGATCAGGGCAAGGTAATAGATAAGGAACATTCCGACGAAGAATACCGGGACACTTCGTCCCAAAAATGCAAATACCGTAAGAATGTTATCGAGAATACTGTACTGTTTCATCGCTGAAATGATTCCCAAAGTCACTCCGATAAGTATGGAAACCACTAAAGATGTTCCCATCAACAGTATAGTGGGACCCAATCGGACACCAATCATCTCACTGACTTTCGTAAACGTGATGTGGCTGGTTCCCAAATCACCGGTGAGCAGACGAAACAACCATTTAATATACTGTACGAACGCCGTATCATTAAGACCAAGGTTTTCGCGCATCTGTCTCATAGATTCGGCATTGATGTCTCCTTCTCCAGACATTATTGCCGAAACCGCATCCCCCGGAAGCAATTTAGCCAGACTGAAAATGATGATGGTGATAACCAACAGCATCGGAATTGCGATGAGAATACGCCTGATAGTATACCTAAGCATCTACGAACTCCATGGACATTCCGGATGGCAGGATGCCATCCGGAATAATCTTTACACAATAGTTAATCAATAACGTACCACTTCTCGACTTCATTATAAATCGGTTGGTTGAAATAGATAGTTCCCTGTTCAGCCCAATGTGCTTTTGGTCCGACCACTTTATCGCTGAACCCAAGGTTACGAATATCGTACCACATGAAAATCTTGGGTACTTCTTCGTTGAGAATCGCAGATACCTGCTGATAGAGCGGGGCCCGATCTTCTTGATCAGCCAATGCTTTGCCCTTCATCAACAATTCATCGATCGTCGGATTTGCGTAGCGCATTGACAACAATTCGCCAGTCATGATGAGGTTTTCGCCGGTGACCGGATCAAGACCCATGCCGTTTCCACCGAAGGATGCATCAAATTGATCGGTTGGGTAGAACGCTGTATTGTAAGCAGCATCGACTTGACGGAGTTCAACATTAACCCCGACAGCCTTGAAATATTGCTGAATCGCAACCAATAAGTTTTTTGTAAGGTCATCAGTGTGGTAATAGATCAAATCGACAGTTCTTCCCGACCACCCTGCCTCAGCCAAGAGCGCTTTGGCTTTTTCCGGATTGTACTCGTACTTGTTCATAGTCGCAGGCCAAGTCCATTCTTGAGGGAACAAGGTGTATGCGGGAATTGCGCCGGGATAGATTGCATTGAGGATGGTTGGAATATCTAACGCGTAGCACAAAGCCTGGCGGATTCGGACATCTGCCCAATCCGGTCTGTCAAGGTTCAATGCCAAGAATGCATTCGCACCTTTGCTCATGGTGACGACCGAGATATTCGGCATGGCTTCATATACCGGGGCTTCATTAGGAGTGATGGTGTTGCTTTCGTATACCGTCGTATGGATCTGACCGCTCGCCAGAGCGTTAAGTTGACTGGGAACATCACCGAAGATAACGTATTGGATCTCTTCAAGTATCGGAGCACCAAGGTAATAATCATCGTTGCGAACGACACGGATATATTGGTCTGGCTTATATTCGGCCCATTTGAAAGGACCGGTACCTACTCGGTTTTTCCAATACCCATGGGCAACGAGCTGATCGGCAGGAACCTTCCCCAAGATATGATCAGGGAATATTACCAAGAATGTCTGTTCGAGTTTCATCCATAATGGCATCGCTTGTGAGAGTTCGATCCGAACGGTCTTGTCATCGATGGCGGTAACTCCTGAAAGCTTGTCAGACAATCCTTTCTGCACATCGGCATACCCTTTGATGCTCTGTGCTTTTCCGTTCCACCGGGAAGCCACTCGCGGATTTGCATATGCGCTATAGCTGAATATCACATCGGCAGCGGTCACATCAGTGCCGTCATGCCATGTGGCATTGTCCCTGATATGCATGATCCATACTTTTCCGTCTTCAAGCATTTCGAAGCTTTCGGCGATCATGGGTTTCAAGTCGCCTTTCCAGGTGAGTGCTACCATCGGTTCATTCACAGTCGAATCAAGCCTATGGGCTGTCGTTGTGATGAATGATGACT
>JAAYIV010000119.1 GCA_012523305.1 Spirochaetales bacterium | reverse complement strand
TCATCGAGACATCGAGTCGTTGGGCGCTTTCCTTTAATGATACCGACTCTTGTGGATGCTGAGCCAAGTCAACCATATAACGCAATGCATACCGACCCTTTGTAGAAATTTTCATGGAAATTACCTTCTATGTCCCGATATAGTCTTCTCCGAGCTGATGAAAATAGATACCCAGCAAGAGCGCATCCGGCAGTGATGAAAACATCCTGTTGCCCAATTGTGTCCGTATCGAATCGAATTCTTGTTCATGGGCAGTATAAAAACGCGACAGGGTTGATAATCCACCCACGCTGAATGAGTCGGGTAAGGCCTGTGCTATCCGCATGCCCTTGCGACTAAGCGGATCATACGGGACTATGCATCCGGTCGCTGCCCACATGATGGTGGTGGTAACGGTATCATCAGTGATTGTTGAACACATATTGTTGTCTTTTAAAAAAATAGAGATGTTTGATGCCAGAGCAAGCACAAGGCGTTGTGTTTCAGCCCTATCCAGAAGTTTTGCACTGCAATCAAATAATGTTTTGTATCGTTCTTCCTTCAGCATCCGAACCAGTGGAACCAACCGTGCTCCTTCATTGACTAATGGAAGGTTTGTCTTCGGTGGTGACCAAGCTAACAGGAAATACAAAAGATCGTTTGCAGTTTGAATCACCCGATCATCGTTATGTGCCGCACATGACGCATGGCAGCGTTCCCATGCACGATACTTGGGGCTGAATGAGAAGGGATCCCCTTGTTGGAAGTGACGAAATACTACTTTGATTGTAACGTCGTTCACCTTGGAGAATCTGAATTTTGTAGCGATAGTTTTGAACAGATGTACGGCCATGATGACTATACTATACATTCAACCGAGATTTAGGTTAAGTGAATTATGTTAAATTTATGCCAGATAAAAGTTCGGGAGCTCAAACGAGCTCCCGATACCATCCCTTAAGAGAATAAATACTGGTTGACCAGATTGTAGAGCAATTCTTGCTTGCCGCTGATGTCTTTTGGCTGGGCTTTGCGACCGAGATCGGCCAGTTTTACCAAATCGATCAAGCCTTTCTCGTATAAAACCCCATCTCCACCGTCGAATGACGCATAACGGGATTTCTTCATCGCATCGATTTTTCCATCGGCCAATATCTTGTCTGCGGTTAACAACCCTAACGCAAACGCATCCATACCGCCAATGTGGGCAATAAAAAGATCGGCCAATTCGGTAGAATTCCTTCGACGTTTCGCATCGAAGTTCAATCCTCCGTTGTGCAATCCACCGTTTCGAAGGATGATGAGCATCGCTTCGGTCGTTTCATACACATTGGTCGGGAATTCATCGGTATCCCATCCGTTCTGCGCATCGCCTTGGTTAGCGTCTACGCTGCCGAGCATTCCATTGTCGACACATACTTGCAAATCATGTGCGAACGAATGACCTGCCAGCGTTGCATGGTTGTTTTCAATATTGCACTTGAAATCATTCTCAAGACCGTACTTGCGGATAAAAGCAATCGCTGTCGCAGCATCGAAGTCATACTGGTGTTTTGACGGTTCCATCGGCTTGGGCTCGATATAAAACGTTCCTTTGAATCCGATCTTACGACCGTAATCCCTGGCGATGCGTAAGAAGGTTCCGAGATGCTCTTCCTCTCGTTTCGTATCGGTATTCCACAATGTCATGTAACCTTCACGTCCTCCCCAGAATGTGTAACCGCTACCGCCGAGCATCACGTTGACATCGAGACTGGTCTTTACCTGGAGGGCAGCTCTTCCCAATACCGAAAAGTCAGGATTGGTCGCGGCTCCGTTCATGTAACGTGGATGACTGAAGAGGTTGCTCGTGTTCCAAAGAAGGCGTACGCCGGTTTCATCCTGCAGTCTTTTCAAGTATGCCGCTATCTCGAGATAATTCTTTTCATATTCGGCTGAGGATTCTGAATCCGGACTGGCATCCACGTCGTGGAACGCATAAAAAGGTGCGCCAAGTTTTGTGATGAATTCGAAGGCTGCCTCTGCCTTGTTGCGGGCGTTTTGCATCGGATCGTCATGTTTCCATGGGAAGTGCATGGTGGCTTTTCCAAACGGGTCGGTTCCGTCAGCGCAGAAACTATGCCAATAGGCTACCGAGAACCGTAAGTGATCCTCCATCGTTTTTCCCCTTACGATTTTTTTCGGATCGTAGAACTTAAATGCCAAAGGATTGTCAGATTTCGGCCCTTCATAAGCGATCTTCCCTATCCCTTTAAAATACTCCTGGTTCCCGACAAAATATGTATCCATAGAATTCTCCTTATGAATCATGGTGTTTCTATTCGAACAGCGGTGCGACCGATTCGACATAGGTCATGTACCGCTTATAAGCAATTTCGTAATCTTTCACATGTTCGGCAATAGGACGGTACTCCGGGCTATCGCTCGTCACGTGATGTTCGACAATCGATTCGATGGTTACCGCCTCGTTCTGATCGTGACGGTAGGCCCACCATGCCTGCAAAGCTCCACCGAATGCAGCGGCTTCGGCGATAGTCGGCACGTTTACCGGAAGATTGCATACATCCGCTGCCATTTGACGCCACACTTTTGATTTTGCTCCTCCGCCGATAAGTTTGATGCCTTTCGCATCGAATCCCAGCTCTTTGAATGCATCCAGTCCGTATTTCAATCCAAAAATTGCACTTTCCATCGCAGCTCGTCCGATACAAGCTTCAGTCATATTGTCTAGGTTAAACCCCATCAGGCAACCTTTTCCACGGGGATAGTTAGGGGTCCTCTCTCCATTGAAATAAGGAAGCATCACCAATCCTTTTGCTCCGATAGGGGCTTCGCTCGAACGTTTGTCAAACTCTTTGACATCGGTATCGAATAGTTTTCGCGTTACTTCGGTCGCAACGGTACAATTCATCGTGCACAGCAAAGGCAACCATGAACCGGTAGACGAACAGAATGCCGCGAGGCGTCCTTTAGGATCAATGATCGGTTTCGAAGACGCTCCGAAAATGGTACCGGACGTCCCAAGACTCATCGCCAGCATACCATCGCTGACAACTCCGGTGCCGATAGCTCCCATCATGTTGTCTCCGCCACCGGCCGATACGAATGTTCCTTCCGGTATCCCGAGTATTTTTGCAGCCGAAGCATTCACGTGCCCCGCACATCCGTTAGCTGGGATGAGTTTCGGTAGTGCTGCCATAAGATTTCGTTCCGGATCGAGAGCATTGAGCAGTCTCTTTGACCACCTACGCGTCTTGATATCGAGTAACGCCGTACCCGAAGCATCCCCGAATTCCATTGAATACTCACCTGTAAGGAAGAAATTCACCCAATCATGGGGGAGCAGGATGTGCGTCATCCGATCATATAGGGCACGGTGATGATGCTTGAACCAAAGGATCTTTGAAGCTGTATAGCCGGGAAGGATCAGGTTTCCTTCCGTATTAAGCAAAGATTCGGTTCCTCCGGCAGCTTCGGTCAGTTCATCACATTCAAGAGCCGTCGACGTATCGTTCCACAGCTTCACCGGATGCAACACATTGCCATCTTTGTCCATCGGAACAAATCCGTGTTGCTGTCCGGAAACTCCGATGGCGATGATGCGATTTTTCACATCGCTCGAAAGGTCGCTGAAACAAGAAATGATTGCTTGCTGCCACCAAGAGGCTTCCTGTTCCCTTGTCCCGTCGTCCTTCGCAATCAAATCATGCTGTGCCTGAGCGCTTTCAATAATCTGTTTGAGTTCAGTATCGTAAGCTACGACCTTGGTACTTTGGGTCCCAACATCTATCCCCGCAACTATAGCCATTGTGTACTCCTTTGAACGGATGATACAGCATATTTACCTTCTATAACTATTTTACACACAAAGGTTCCAGTTGAATAGACAAAATTGCCAAGGCATGTTTATTATTGACATATGGATATTATTGACGCGGTCTTTGTCTACCAAATGCGTCAACACGCCGAGCTGCGGTGGCACGGGCGGACGCATAGTCATCACGAAGGTGAATATGAAATACACTACTTCCTTGGCGGGGAAGGCGAATTCATTAACGGAAAAACTTCTTTCACTATCAGATCTGGTTCTCTTTTTGTTTCCAACCCCCAAACGATACATGCGATCAAGGCAACCGCCGTACATCCGGTTACCTACTATGCGATTCTGATCAGATTGGAACAAGATGAGCATACGTTGATTGCCACCCTCAAGGACCGACAACGGAAATCACCTTTCTCGATCGGAGTCAATTACCGGTTCTTTTTCGAAGAAGTGAAGGAAAAAGGATTGTCCAAATCTCCGGAACGACGGCAATCGGCATGTCACCAGATGTTTTCATTGCTGTATCAACTCGATTCGGGCAGCAACGCTATGAAAGCCAACGATTCTGATAGCAGGCATCTCGAAAAATCGCTGCGAATCATGCAAAAGCACGTGATGGGATCCTTGACTTTGGGTGAATTGGCAGATGAGTTGAAGTTAAACGGTTCGTATTTCATCCGTTTATTTGAAAAGCGGATGCACCAGACTCCGATGAAATATTACATGAAACTAAAAATCGAAGCTGCGAGCGCGTTGCTTACCTGCACGGATCTTTCTGTCAAAGAAATCGCGGCAAAGCTTGGATTTTCAAGTGAGTTTCATTTTAGCAAACAGTTCAAGCTCAAAACAGGGATGGCTCCGATCTATTATCGGAGAAATTATCTCCAACAACTTGGTGAGAGCACGCCGTAAGGTACATTTCAGAACAATAACGCCACCAGTATCACGGTGACCAAACCGGTGATGCAGATTGCCACGCTTCCCATCGCTTGCTGGACTTTTCCTAGTTCGGCAGCCTTGTCCGTTCCTATGAGATGCGAACTCGCTCCGATCGCTAGTCCTTGCGCAACCGGATCGTCAGGACAGATAAGTTTCGTCATCAACGGGATAGTGGCAACACCGCTAAGACCGGTAATCAATACTGCCAAGACGGTTATCGAAGGTGCTCCGCCAAGAATCCTTGATAGCTCGATAGCGATTGCATTTGTAACCGATTTTGGCACTAACGAATAACCGAGAATATCATCGAGCTTGAATAGTTTGATTCCTAATAATACGGAACCTATGGCGGTAATCGCTCCGACGGTGCTTCCGACCACTACCACCAACCAATTCTTCTTGATGTAGTCAAATTGCTCATAGATGATCATCCCGAGTAAAGTGGTCGCCGGTCCTACGAACATCGTAATGAAGTCACCGCCGACAGTATAGGCAGCATACGGGATATTCGTGGTCTTAAGTAAAGCTATGATCAGTAACATCGCTATCAAAAGGGGATTTGCGAACTGGTTGCGAGTCCTGTTTCTTATGGCAAGTCCGACAACATACGCTGCCAAGGTCAATGTTATGCCGAAAATCGGTGAATACAATAATGATTTCATTCTGTTTTTCGACCTCTTTGCAACGCTAGGATCAGCTTTACCGTCAAAGCTGTCGTGGTGAATGTAAGCAGCGTGCTCACTACGCATATCACTATAAAGGCCGCAACATGACCCTCTAGAAGATGAAATTGATCGATGATGGCGACACATGACGGAATAAAGAACAGTGTCATGTGCCGCAGAAGGAAATTACCGCTATCCAAGATATGTTTGCTCTTTATGGTCCCGCTTATCAATAAGAGTGCTAAGAGCAACATGCTGATGATACTGCCGGGGATCGCTTGACCGATGAGGTTTGAGATTAGCAATCCGATGAGCGTGAGTCCAAATATGATGGTAAGCTGAACGATGTGTTTCATCACGATATCCTTCTTGGAGATACATTATGCATCTGTTACGAAACTGGCAAGAGGCTTTGCGTGATTCAATCGAATGTACGCTCGTATACGATGGGATTTTTCTCATTGGTATCAAATTGCACATGGACAAATCCCAGATGGTTGAGCATCAGGGTATTCAGTTCCATCGATAAGCGCATACGAATGACCATACGTTTGAAATCTTGTTGGTGAACTGCCATGAGAAACCTGATCAGGGTACGTTCATATTGTTCGGAACCCGCATGCTCGATAGACCTGATATTACGCAATTCACATATTTCGCCCGGATGGTGGGTGACAAGTGCGATGAACACGCCTTTGCCGTTTTCTTCGAGTAAATAAAGTCTTCCCTGGGCTATGTCCTGCCTGATGACACGCTCGTCCTGTTCAATTTTTTTCATAAAAGGGACATACAGTTCTTGTTCAAACCTACTTCTGACCCTTCGTATGCAGTACGCCATCCGAATACCCTCATCACATACAACATACACATGCAAGCCACTATCGCCAAGTTGATAGAAATATATGAGATTGATGATGAATGTACTTGCAAATGAAAGTAAAACGCAATAGAATCGAAAGCGAATGGTAAACGAATGGAAAATTGATATGAGGAGGTCCCAAAGATGGTAGGACTGTCCCTCCGTGAAGAGAAGATTATCGAGTTGCTTCAGCAGACGTCCGATCTATCAGTCACTGACCTGGCGAAACACCTTGGGGTTTCGACTGTAACTGCCAGGGCTGACCTACGTTCTTTATCTGCCAAAGGCTTGATCATGCGTACGAGGGGATCGGCCGTTTTGACCTACCATCCGCTTTTACTCGAAAAACAAAACAGCAACATCGCTGAAAAGGAAGCGATAGCGAAGGTGGCTGCTTCGCTGGTGAGCGATGGAGCTAAGATTATGATTACCAACGGGACCACCAGTGCGCTGATAGCAAAATACCTCATGGGGAAGCGAGATATCCAAGTAGTCACCAACTCGACTCTGATGATTCCCTATGCAAGAATCAATGCCAATATGTCGATGACAGTTGTCGGAGGTGAATTCAGACCATCAGCTGAAGCTATGGTCGGCCCGGCGGCTATCAACCAACTGCAAGAATACCATGTCGCTATCACATTCACAGGAACAGACGGATTTACCATTGAACGCGGATTGACGACGCATTTGATGGAAAATGCGGAAATCGTTCGGAAAATGTGTGATCAGGGTACGAAAAAAGTGTTGGTATCGGATTCGTCAAAATTTGGGAAACAAGGCTTTGTGCGAATTTTCCCGATGGACTATATCGATGTGCTCATCACCGACAATAAGTTGCCTGCCGATGCTATCGCACGTCTAAAAGAAATGGATATCGAAGTTATTATTGCCAACTAGGAGAACGGAGGAGATCAATGGCTAAAGAAATACTTATGCCGAAACAGGGCAATTCGGTTGAGAGTTGCTTGATTCTGGAATGGAAGAAAGCCGAAGGAGATTCAATTGCAATCGGTGAGATTATCTGTGAGGCGGAAACTGACAAATCGACCATCGAAGTTGAATCGAACGTGGAGGGAACAATCTTGAAATTGCTCTGGGAAGCGGGAGATGAAGTTGCGGTACAACGAGCGATCGCAATTGTTGGTGAGCCAGGAGAAAAAATCGATGTATCTTCCGAGAAATCTGAACAAACAACATCGAAGCAACCCGAACCGGCAAAAGAAGAACCCACCGTTGAAGTAATTCAAACTAAACCGGTGCGCTTCAACTCCGAGTCTTTGGCCTCTCCCCGTGCCAAAGCAACGGCTGAAGCAAAAGGAATTGATTATTTGGTTTTGGAAGGTTCGGGACCGAAAGGCCGGATTATCGAACGCGATGTGGTGAAAGCGGCGGAAGGGCGCCAACCGGTAACACGAGCTGCGTTTGAAGCTGCAAAGGCCGCGAACATTGCCATTCCCAGTATCGGAAGCGGAATTGGCCAGCGTGTGGTGCTTTCTGACATTCATAGCGATACAACTGTGCGGACAACAGAGTCTTTGTCGATACAATTTCCCGGAGAATTCGAAGATACGCCTGTTAAGGGTGTTCGCAAGGTAATCGCCAAACGGATGTATGAATCGTTGACGAGTACCGCTCAACTTACCATGGATGCGACAGCTGATGCGACAGCTTTAAAATCGATACGGGAAAAATTCAAAACCAGTGATCCTGAACTGGGCCTACAAAACATCACCATCAACGATTTGATACTATTCGCCGTGTCACGGACACTGCTTCAGTTTGGATCGATGAACAGTCATTTTCTCGGCGAAAAGACCCGGCAATTCAGACATGTCCATCTCGGTTGTGCCGTGGACACACCGAAAGGCTTGATGGTTCCGGTGATTAGGTATGCCGATAAGCTTTCATTAAAAGAAATTAGCAATACATTCAAAGCTCTTGCCGCTGCTGCGATTGAAGGAAAGGCGAGTACTGACGATTTATCCGGTGGGACATTCACTGTTACCAATCTCGGTTCGCTGGGAATCGAACACTTCACCCCGGTGCTTAATCCTCCTGAAGTAGGAATACTCGGAGTCGGTTCAATCAAATTGCAACCGGTTGAAGATAAGAATGACCAAGTTCGTTTTATTCCTCATATCGGGCTTTCCCTAACGATTGACCACCAGGCAATCGACGGGGCTCCCGGGGCTCGATTCTTGAACATGTTATGTAAAAACATCGCGTCGATCGATCTGCTTTTAGCACTATAGGAATTACGGTATGGAACAATATGATGTGATAATTATCGGCTCCGGTCCGGGTGGATACGTGGCAGCCGAACGAGCGGGCTCTCTCGGCAAACGAGTCTTGCTTATCGAAAGAGAACACCTCGGGGGCGTATGTACCAACAGAGGTTGCATTCCGACCAAGAGTCTTCTCAACGGAGCGAAGCTGTATCGGCATGCACTCGAAAGCAGCAAGATGGGAGTGACTGCAGATAATGTGCGATTTGATGTAAAAACCGCGATGCAGTGGAAGAGCGAAACAATTGAAACATTGCGCTCTGGAATCAAGTTTTTAATGAAGAATGCCAAAGTGGATATCGTCGAAGGCGAAGCAATCTTTGTCGATGCCCATCACGTACAGGTCAGTGACACGATCTACGAAGGAGCATATCTGATCGTGGCGACAGGCTCATCTCCGGTCGTACCTCCGATAGAAGGAGCGGATGGTCCCAATGTAGTAACGAGTGACGGTATCCTTGAAATTTCTACGTTGCCTCCGTCGTTGGTAATAATTGGAGGCGGGGTCATCGGGATTGAATTCGCATCATTTTTCAGTGCGGTCGGAGTAAAAGTGACGGTTGTCGAGATGATGCGAGAGGTATTACCGATGATGGACAGTCAATTCGCAAAAATACTCCGTCGCGAGATGAAAGACGTGAATTTCCATCTCGGTGCGAAAGTGACCAAGATAACTCCTACCGGTGTGGTATTCAACGATGCAAAAGGAAAACAGGATACTGCTGAAGGTGCTCTCGTATTGCTGAGTGTCGGACGAAAGCCTAATACGAAAGGTTTGGAAGCACTAAAAATCGCTTTGAACCGAAACGGTGTTGTCGTAGATGATCAGTTGCGTACCAACATCCCCAATATCTATGCTATCGGTGATGTGAACGGTCGTTCTTTGCTCGCTCACAGTGCCTCCCGGATGGCCGATGTGGTGATTTCCAACTTATTCGGAAGTAAGACGATGAAGATGCGTTGGCATGCGATTCCCTGGGCAGTATACGGGATGCCCGAATCCGCAGGATGCGGTCTGACCGAAGATCAGGCAAAAGAACAAGGCAAATCAGTTGTGACAGCTACTGTACAGATGCGTTCAAACGGTCGTTTCCTTGCTGAGCATGGTAAAAGATCGTCCGGTTTGTGCAAGATCGTGGCTGATGCTTCAACTAACATTATTCTTGGCATCCATCTGCTCGGACCGTACAGCAGCGAACTCATCGCCCAAGCAGCAACGATTATCGAAGCAGAACTAAGGATCCAAGATGTAAAAGAGATTATTTTCCCCCATCCAACCGTGGCGGAAATCATTAAAGACGCAATGTTTGCGATAGATCAGCACGTGTAAGCAAAAGGAGTAGGGTAATGTCAAGGCAGATATCATTTGATCCGGCAGAATTGAGAAAAAAAGGAAAGCTCACCAGTGTAGAAATTCCTTTGAACCAGTATGTTCCCGATTTCAAGAAAGAATTGAAAACATACGGGAAAGAACGTCTTGTCAAAGTCTATTGGGACATGTTGGTTATCAGAGAATTCGAAACGATGTTGGATTCTATTAAGAAAGAAGGCGTGTATCAGGGCATTAGCTATAACCATAAGGGTCCTGCGCACCTCAGCGCAGGGCAAGAATCCGCTGCTGTCGGACAGGCAATGAATCTCGAACCAGAAGATTTCATCTTCGGTTCTCATCGGAGCCATGGGGAAATCCTTGCCAAATGTCTGTCCGCTATCGCCAAGATGGATGCCGGGGAAATTACGAAGATCCTCGAATCGTACATGGATGGCGAAACCTATGCCGTCGTGAAAAAATACTTTGAAGGCAAGGATCCGAAAGAGACTGCCGAACATTTCATCATTTACGGAACACTTGCAGAAATCTATGCGAAGCGGACCGGTTTCAGCAAAGGTCTGGGCGGATCGATGCACACTTTTTTCGCTCCTTTCGGAAGCATGCCCAACAATGCGATAGTAGGGGGTTCGGGCTCAATAGCATTCGGTGCCGCACTGTACAAGAAAATAAATAGGAAAAAAGGCATTGTTATCGGGAACATAGGAGATGGGGCACTTGCCCGGGGTCCTGTATGGGAAGCCTTGAACATGGCGTCGATGGATCAGTACCACACACTGTGGGAAGAGCTTCCGGGAGCCCCTCCCTATATGCTCAACGTATTCAATAATTTCTACGGTATGGGCGGACAAACGGTCGGAGAGACAATGGGGTTCCAGATTGCCGCCCGGATAGGCGCAGGTTTGAATCCGGATGCATTGCATGCGGAACGTGTCGATGGATTCAACCCGCTGGCGGTTGCTGATGCCGTCGCACGCAAGAAGAAGATTTTGCTAGAAGGAAACGGGCCCGTGCTGATGGATACCATCACATATCGATTCAGCGGTCACAGCCCTTCGGATGCTATGACCTACAGAACGAAAGAAGAACTTGAGCTGTTCAAAGCCCAAGACCCGCTGGCATCTTATGGATCATACCTTATCCAGAACTCGTTATTGACCGAAACGGACCTTAACGCGATGCAAACATCGGTGTTGGAAAAGATGCGCAAGGCACTCGAATTGACAGTAGATCCAAACATTTCTCCGATGGTCGACGAACAATTCGTCGAATCGGTCATGTTCTCCAATGGGAATGTGGAAAAAATGGATGATCGCCCCGCTGAGTTGCTCCAAGATCTCAAGGATAATCCGCGTGTCGCGCAGATATCTCAACGTAATCGCTACATGTTCGATGAACATGGGAAAGCTTATCCGTCTTCGCGTCAATATCAATATCGTGACGGTGTGTTCGAAGCGGTCGCCCATCGATTCACCATCGATCCCACATTGGTTGCCTACGGCGAAGACCATAGGGATTGGGGGGGTGCTTTTGCCTGTTATCGCGGTTTGACCGAATTGTTACCGTATCATAGATTCTTCAACAGCCCGATTTCTGAAGCCGCGATCGTTGGCAGCGGTGTCGGTTATGCGCTCAGCGGAGGAAGAGCAGTAGTTGAACTGATGTATTGTGACTTCCTCGGTTGTGCAGGGGACGAAGTATTCAACCAAATGCCCAAATGGCAAGCGATGTCCGCGGGAGTGCTAAAACTACCGTTGGTACTGCGAGTCTCGGTCGGAAATAAATATGGTGCCCAGCATTCACAAGAATGGACGAGCATGGTTGCATCGGTTCCCGGTTTGAAAGCAGTGTACCCGGCCACTCCCTATGACGCGAAAGGATTGCTCAACTGGGCGTTGCGTTCGACTGACCCTGTCGTATTCTTTGAAAGTCAGAAACTATATGGGATCGG